>NZ_PFNG01000143.1:5955-14268 GCF_002791875.1 Candidatus Aquicultor secundus
CCGCATCTGCATGGAACAGGGCGGCATCAAGCAATAGGTCGGTCATTAAAATATCCCGGTTGGCCGCCTGCCGCGAGAGGAGGTACTTCTTGCGGGTCAGCTCGGCCATCTTAGCCAGGTACATCTGCCGCTGTTCCGCAAGCAGCTGTAACATCGCTTCCTTATCAAGTGGGTCCATGAAGGCAAGCTTAACGAATATCTCGTCTCGAAGCGGTCTTACTTTGACCATGGGCTTAACAAGCCAATCTTTGAATTCCTTTACACCCTTTGGCGTAATTTGGTAGACCCTTCGCTCTGCTCCCTCATCGCCTTCACTAACACTTACTGCTAGCCCATCTTTTATCAGTCTATCTATAGTGGTATATATTTGGCCGAAGTTTACGTCCCAAAAACCACCGGCTATCTCATCGAATGAATTCTTTAGCTCATAACCGTTCTGAGGTTGCTTGGCAAGCAGACCCAATAACCCGTGTTTCACCGACATTACTATACCCCCTTATATATTATTATATATATACTAGTATATACTAGACAAGAGCTTTTTAAGAAATATTGATGGTTTTTTAACGAATTTTGGAATCGTTGCGTAAGCAGACGGATCGGTTTTTATTTTGGGTAGAAATTAGCGCAGCATTATACGCATATGTGGTTATCGTAACTCAATGCGTTGCGACTATTTACTGCCTAAAAACTTCTTAGCCTTTGCGTTGTCTTTGTCGAGTTTCAAAGCCTCCTGCCATTCCGCTGTAGCTAAGGCTGTCTTCCCCTGAGCCTGATAGGCCAGCCCAAGCTCGGCATGTAGATCACCAATATTGGCGCCGAAAGGTTGGGCTTTAATAAGCCCGGACAGGATAGTAACGGCCTTCTCCGGTTTGCCCATCTCGCGATAGACATAAGCTATCATTATATCCGCTGGATAGAGGCTTTTATTGAGCGCTTTTGCTTTTTGTAAGTGGTCAAGCGCCTTATCGAACTCACGCCTGCTCTTATAGATAACTCCGAGATTATACTGCGCTTCAGGTTGATTCGCGTTGAGCTTAAGGCTTGCCACGTACTCGTTCTCGGCATCCTTAATCTTTCCGACAGAGGAATACCCTTGAGCCAGGCTAAGGTGTGCCTTGCTGTCGTTCGGATTAAGCGATACCGCTTTTTGCAGCCTCAATACGGCATCGGGGATATTTCCAGTCTGGAAAGCACTCATGCCGCTATCGTAAGATTTCTTGAATTCAGCATCACGCCGGCTCTCAATTACACGAGAGCCCACTACAGCTATCGCTATTGCAGCAACTACCGCTACAGACGCAACGATAGCGATCACCATCTTCTTAGATCCCTTGGCCTTGCCTCCGGAACCTAAAGAAATTTGATGGCTTAAAACGTTCATTAAATCGCCTCCTAAGGATTCAGTACTAAAACTTCTATCGCATCCCTAATCCTTGTAGGCCAATTATATACGTTGGCAGATATCTTATCAAGGCTCTTTAACATATTGCGGTGCGTTATTGTGAAAATCCTCACGAGGATTGGAGCCTTACTGTATATTTGACCTATCTCGCATTGTAATTGACCGCCCGCAACAATATACTGTTTTTATGGCAGGGCAGAAGAAAAAAAGTACGGCTAAGTCGAATCCGAAAAAGAGATACGGTACTATCGGTACTACCCAAAAAGTAGTGGGAGGTATTGTCCTCTTTGCGGGCATGGCGTTGCTTATATCTCTTTACCTGCCAAAAATCTATGCGACTATCGCCCCGGAGCCCAAGATAAACCCTATTGTGCTCGAGCGTGGGCATTTTTGGATCGTTATCCCGAAAATTAGAGTCGATTCGCCGGTAATGCCGGCAGTAACAAAAGATTTCTTGCGCAGGGGTGTATCGCATGTTGCCGATAGCGGCTTTCCGGGGGAAGGCAAGAATTGCATTATCGCAGGTCATAACTATGACCCGGCAAAATGGGTTCCGCAAACGACCTTCGGGCTTTTATATGAACTTAAGAAAGGCGACGACATTTACGTCGCCAACCGGGGGAAAGAATACCATTACGTTGTCGAGAGCCGGACATCGCTCCCCGCAGACGACCCAAAACTCTATGAGAAAACAGACCACGAGCAGCTTACCCTCTTAACCTGCACCCCGTATAAAACCACGACGCAACGAACCAAAGTCGTGGCGTTACCCGCCAACTAATGTCTGTTTGGCAAGTCGAGTGCTATGCCTCCTGCCTGACGCCGGATTCTGCCACCTGCTGATTCGATCGCAATGCGAACGTCCCCGCGACGATATCGTGAACCGATTGGTAGTCCTCGTCGGTCAGCATCCTGAAAAAATCGACCAGGGTATACGCGAAAGCCAGGAAGCCGAAAAATACGCTGTTTATAATCCATATCCCAAACGAGAGTTTTGCCAACGGCCTTATAAAGCACTTCAACAGCGACGGCCTCTCGAATGTGGTACGGTCGACAATTCTGATGCCCAGTGCAAGTTTCCCGAGCGTTGCCCCGAAGTAATAAAGTGTTAGGGCCTCGTAGCCGACGAAGAGAATGATTACGCCGAGCACCCGCGTATCTATCAACCCGGGAAACACGTTCGGACGCAGGTACACCAGCCACAGGATGGCTAGAACCAGCAGACCGTCAAGCAAGAACGCCATGCTCCGGCGTAAAGGGCCGGCAAGATTATGATTCATATCCACCTCCTCCAGGTGTCTCAATACTAACTTCAATACTCACTATATCACCGGATTTAATATTAAACGATGCTTTACCCGGTAATTCAATTTATCGGCAAAAGCCGACGCCTTATGTGGTGAGGGGCCTACTCAAATTTGTACAGGATACCGTCGAAGCCGATTTCATCCAGGTTTAGGGATTGAATCGTGTGTTTAATGAGCTTGGGAAGCACGGTTGCCGCAAGGGAAAGGTTGCTATCGAGCACCTCGATCGGGGTCGGCTTGGGGCTTACCCCGTTGGCGTAGTCTACCCCAAAGCCTATTAACTGATATGGGATTTCAAGCTCACCCGAGAGCACCGCTTCGGGTCCACAGGTCTGGCTTATCGCTGTCACCCTGGCGGATTGCAGGGAGCGTATCTCCGCTTTTGAGTTAAACCTGGGCCCGTTCACGTGACCGTAGGTGCCGCCGTCTAAATGGTTGATATTTAGATCGGCGGCCGCTTTTGCAGCTAGCCCCCGAATATATGATGAGAAGGGGGACGAGAATATGTAGTGCGCCCGCTCCGGTCCGCCCGGTGCGGTAAACATCGTGCAAATCTCCCCGTTGGGCAGGCGGTTTTCAGGAAAGTAAAGGTCATCGAATAAAATCACCCGCCCGAGTCCCAGAAGCCTATCCACCACACCCATCACCGATGTCGCGATAATTGCACACACGCCGGTTTCCTTTAAAGCGAATATGTTCGCCCGGTAGTTTATCATATTCGGTAGAAGCTCGTGGTTTCTGCCATGACGGGCGATAAACGCGACGTCTTTACCATCGATTGAGCCCAGGCTTACTTCGGCCTCCCCAAACGGTGTAGTGATGGTTTTTTCTTCTTTCAGCTCGAGGTCCTTCAGCTTATACAGACCGGAGCCGGTTATTACGCCGATCAATTCATCGACCCTCTATCTTTTAAACATCTGCCAAACGTCTGCCTTTTAAGCTTTTTCTATTAGCTATCAGGCAACAGTTACCGGACATCTGCATATATCGCGGCCAGCTTCTTTGGGGAGACGCGCGCATAGAAAAGCAATCGTATGAGCCACATCAGAAGAATTGTCCTGGCCAGCCCTTTTTTCTCCCAGCGACGCGCCGCTGTTATAACGTAAAGCGGCAATCTGATTACTTTACCGGCATCTTTTAATCGTACCGCTAGATCGATGTCTTCGCAAAGCTCAATCTCTTTGAAGCCGCCCATCTTTTCAAATACTGATTTTCTCACGAATATCGCCTGGTCGCCGGTAAATCCGCCGAAGATACCGTCCCGAACATTTATCAGCGCCCCAATCATCCTGTAAGGTGCGGCCGGATTATCTAATTTTACCTTAAAGCGGCCGCCGGCAACCGCATCCTCGCGCATGGCCGATTCGATGGATGTAAGCGCATCGGCGCCGATATACGTATCCGCATGCAGGAATAGAAGGATATCGCCGGAAGCCGCGCGCGCGCCCGCATTCATCTGACAGGCTCTGCCACGCGGGGTCTCTACCAGGTTGATGTTTGCCAAGTCATAGCCTCGCGCAACCTCGACGGTCTTATCGGTACTGCCGCCATCGCAGATCAGTAATTCGAAATCCCCTTCAAGGGCTTTAATTTGCTGCAGAAAAGCAGGTAGAGCCGCTTCCTCGTTAAGAACCGGAATTATGATCGAAATCATCAAGCACCTTATCCTACGCCGACATTTGCGTCCCTAACATCATGAGAACATTTTATGGGACCATCATCCTTTTCGATACCATGTCGACCAGAAGTCTGGCCGTCATGGCCGTAATCTCCTTGCACCGGCGATCGGCCTGTTTGTCTTTAAAATCACTGCCCTTTCGCAAAACCCGGCAGCACGTCGACTTAAAGGTATCCTTAAAACGATCATGGAATCTACCGCTTAAATCGAGAGTTTTCGTGCGTTTTCGCGGCTTTTTATCGTCGGCCGATATAACACCGATAAAAAGCGAGGCGCCCGTAAGTGCCCCGCAAGTGCACCCGCAGTAACCAATGCCCCCGGTAAATGCGGCCGCGCCTTTTATGATTTCTGCCGGGATGGCGACATCGAATGTCTCGGCGGCCGACAGCATGACCGACTGGGCGCAGTTATAGCCTTGATCGAAACAGTGGGCCGCCCGCTCGTACGCGGCGTCTCCCCGCGAGGGCTCAACACCGACATCGATTATCTGCGGCGCACTGTCAAGAGCTTTATCTATTTTATCCATAATCCTGGCAACGAGCGGTTTTCTCCTATTTTCGAGCAGCAAATATCACGCCCCCTATCAGGCTGACCAACGTCACTATCAGAAAAAAATAGATTGACACTGCGATTGACTCCTCGGTTGAAAGGCCCACCTGCGAGAAGAAATACACGTAGGTAGCCTCACGCACCCCAAGGCCGTTTAATGAAACCGGAAGCATGGTAATCGCAGAAATTATCGGGATAGATAACAGCACGAAGGCAGCCGGCACATTAAGCCCAAGCGCCTTTAAGATAAAGATATTGATCAAGACGACCATAAGTTGGAAGATAAGCGAGTAAATAAGCACTTTAAGTAGGGTCGGTTTGTGCTCGACTGAGGAGCGCATGGATTCCGCCATGTTTTTGAGTTTTTTGACGAACGCCGACTCAAATCTTTCAAGCACCGCGCCAAACTTATGCGCATACAGCACGACGATGAGCGACGCCATGCAAACGGCGACAAATGCGATGATAAGCGGCAAGTAGCGCGTAAGGTACCCCGAGCTAAACGCGACGCCACATAGAACTATCAACCCCAGCGTAAATGATGCCAGAACGCGCTCGGCAACCACCGATGCGGCTGCTGTGGGACCATCTTTGGTTATCTTACGCAGGTCGTATACCCGCACGACATCCCCTCCGATGCTTGTCGGCATGAAGTTGTTGAAAAACAGACCGACGAAGTACGACGAAACGAGGCTTCTCAGCGGCACTGCAAACCCCTGCGCGATCGTTAAGAGCTGCCACTTATACGCGCTGACGATTATTGAAAACACCGTCAACAAAAGCGCGATCAACAGGTAGACGGGCGAAGAATGTTGTATAAGCTCGATATATTTATGCGTATCCGATTTATACAGCAGGGTCGCGATCAACGCCACGCTTACCGCGATTTTTATGAATGCAAAGTAGCGCGGTTGTTTCTTCTGTTCGATATATGAAAGTTTTCGTGCGGCTTCAAGCATATCAATCTCTCCCGACAACCAGGAGTCAAACCAACTCTAACTCATACAGCCTTTACCGGCTCTACACCTGGGATTTGGCCACATTTATCTTTAGCTTTCCGGTTCTTCTCAAACGGCATAGCGCATCGGTCCCAACCCGCCAAAATCCCAGCAAAAAGAAGATACGCCTCCCGAGAAACTACTCCTAAACCAACACCGACGGCAAAGCCGCTATGCTTGCGCCTTTACGAACTTTAAAACCTGCCTCTTCAAGAATTCGCCGGCAGTGTTTTACATTTTGACCCCTGCCATATTGCGTGTCGGCTTCAGTATCGCGCGGGTTCGGACCTGCCTCAGCCCAAATTAAATTAGCTCCGGCCATCAAAGCCGGAAGATTTGGCTCATGCGTACAATGTGCTTGGACGGTATCGCCCATCACCAGCCTGGTTACAGCTACTATTCGTGCCAATTCCCTGAAGGTAATTTCACCATGTTTAGCCAAAGCAGTCCCAGGCACTGCTGTGCGCTTCATTGCACCGCTGAAAGACACGCTGTGTTCTCGACCCCAAAACATTAAATCAACTAACTCTTCAATAGTATGTTCCGGGCCAACCGGCTCCACGCATACCTGAACAACCAGGCCGACCTCCTTAGCATTGGATATTGTTTCCTCGCGTTTTGAAGCTGGAATACGCGTATCGGTCCCTTCTCGCAAACGCAAGGCATGGTAAACAGCCGTAAAGCCGGCATCTTTTAGCTCATGGGCCTGACTTAAAGTTAAATCCCCTGTGTTGGCAACCATGGGGATATCGCGCGGGATAGATATACGCACAGCTTCAGCCATAGATACAAAACCGCTAAATGGATAATTGGCTGTACTCATTAAATAAATTGCATTTGCTCCAGCTTCAGCAAAGCTTTTTGCCGTTTGAATTAAAGTTTTCTCATCCCAGTAAATTGCTTCCTTAACAACACCAGACGATTTTGAAAAGGCGCAAAAACCGCAGCTTTTACTGCACGGTGCGTAATCCAACCCAATCTGTGCGCAAACTTCAGCCTGGTTATCAAAGTGCTTTCGCGTTAGGTAGTTTGCAGTTGCGCATAGGGCATAAAACGCCCAGGAGTCAAGGTCAACCTGCAGAAGTCTCGTTGCTTCATCCGGATTAGGAATATAGCCTTTTTGACAATCCTTCAAAAGTTTTTCAATATATAAATTCAACTGGAAACCCTCCCCATGACCCATCGATCTCACTTCTTCCACACTCCTTTGCCATCATTGTGCCCTTATTATGAAAACTTATCATTATATCGACGATATTAAGTACTTATTCTCTATGTGTCAAGCAGCTGGTTGGATTATTGCATAATATAACGCTGGTTGGAATTAATTATCAATCAATCATGCATAACAAGTTAGCGGGCCAGGACACTACAACCACATGCAAATGGCAAGCGCATATGTCAGGGTGATTAATTATAAGGATTAGTAATTAATGGCATTGAGTAATGCGCTGGTGGCCGGCGCCTCGGAGGGGTTCTCGCGAAGCTCGGCGGCCAGCCTTAGCAGGTTAGCATGGGTGTCGATATCGTACCAGGTGAGGAGCTGTTTTACTGTAAGATTAGCCGAGCGAATGCGGTCGAGCGTTTGATGTAAGACAACGTCCGTTGACCAATTGATACCGTCAAATAAAATCTCGAAATGCTCGCGCAAGCCCAGCAGGTAATAACCCCCATCGTGGCTGGGGCCGATCACAACATCATGATTCGATAGCTCTGTAAGGGCCGATTCCAGCACTTCGTATGGCATGGTCGGCGAATCGGCACCGATAACAAGCACCCGGTCAAAGCTCTGGAACAAAATCCCCAGAATCCGGCTCATTCGCTCCCCTAAATCGCCCTTGCCCTGGTCGATTGCTGTATAAGAACCGGGGACCGATAGATTCCCGGTTCTCGTCATGCCATGCTCCAGCGAGGAATCGCTGTCCAGCGCAATAAATTTTATAACGCTCCCAATTCTGTCCACCTTATGTATGGTGTCCTCCAGAAAAGCGGCGTAAAGCGCAGCGGACTCCTCCGGGGAAAGCGGCGGGCACAGCCTCGTTTTAACATTACCGGGAACCGGCCTCTTTGCCATAATGACAATCGCGGAGCGCTCAGTAAATCCATCCATAGCCATACTCATACTCATACTCATACTCATACTCATGCTCATGCTCATGCTCATATCTTACGCCCTATTCGTGTTGCGATAAAATCTCGCCAAATTCGGCCCGCACCGGCAGCTCACTTCTACTCGTTTCAACTAGTACCGCGACATCCTACTTTCTGTGCATGTCATTCTGAGGGAGCGATTAGCAATTGATTGTCATTCTGAAGGAGCGAAGCGACTGAAGAATCTTGGGTGCGGAAACCTTTTTCTTATGCAGGAGGGTCTAA
>NZ_PFNG01000113.1:0-1812 GCF_002791875.1 Candidatus Aquicultor secundus
TATATCCAACCGGTCATAGGCCTTAAAATCAGTCAGTATACGCTTTTCCTTCGCTAATCCTAATCATCTCGTTCTTTTCCTATTTAAACAGGGGGAGGTGAACGGCGTGAAATCTCTTAACCAAGATTGCATGCTTTGGGATGCAATGACTCAAGAGGAAGGGTTTGAGAATAATACCTCTTGCTGCTGGTGGATTAGCTGCTGGCTTTAGTACTAAAATAACTTTTGAACCAATAAACCTATTCTGTGAATAATAGTATATGCGTTAGAGAAGGTAGCTATCTCAAGCGGAGCAGCAGATGAGAATCTGCCGCTCCGCTTTATTCGCAAGGTAAACATACTTTTAAAGTGAGGCATTATGAATCTTAGTAAGCGAATTTTGTTTCATGAAATTTCGGACGACTCTGTTTTGATGATTAACGCTCTAACCGGAGCAATGGATATCGTTACAACCGATTTATACCATGCCCTCCTTGATTATCGATCATTAGGACAGCCCCACATCGATGAGGTTACCTTAGAGCGCCTGGAGCGGAGAGGTTATATTGTCAAAGCTGACGCCGAGAAGGAACTTTTGCGACAAATCACCGGTGCTTTTGAGAAAGCCACGAAGCGTCTTAGTTTTGTCGTGTGCCCAACGTATGCCTGCAATCTAAGATGCACTTATTGCTTTGAGGGAAACCTGCCGCGTGAAAGTCATGCCTACATGGGCGAAAGAGATGTTGATTATGTCTTTACGGCAATTGATAAGCTAATGCAAACCTATGGCGATAGAAATGCTTCGATAGAGTTGTTCGGTGGCGAGCCGTTACTGCCCAGGACAAAAGGTTTTGTCTCCAAACTGTTTAAAGAAGCCAGGCATAGGTCGCTCCAGGTAGGCGTGGTTACAAACAGCACTCACCTCGATCACTTTATCGATGAGCTGAACGCCAACAAAGACATACTCCGTTCGGTGCAAATTACGCTTGATGGCCCAAAAGACATACATGATCAGAGGCGTAAGTTTGCGGATGACCGGGGTACGTTTGATGAGGTTTGCTCATCGATAAGCGCGTTACTTGATCTTGGTATAAAGGTTGGGGTGCGGGCAAATATCGATCTTCAAAACATCGATTCAATGCCGGACCTGCTTGATTTTATGGTGAAACGCGACTGGGTAAACAACCCGTATTTTTCGTGTAATTTGTCCCCGGTTCAAGACCATTCCCTTAAAAAGAACTACCCATATATACTATCCGAGGATAAGTTAGTAGGAAAAGTGCTTGGTATGTTTAAAGACAATCCGCATGCCAAAAACACGTTCAGCTTGAACATGTTTAGAAACCTTGGGCACATCATGTCGGTACTAAAAAGAAACACTTCGATACAGCCGCTGCTTTACTACTGCGAAGCTAATAACCTGGAAAACCTGGTCTTTGGCCCGGACGGCTATATTTATGCATGCACCGAGTGTATGGGTTCTAAAGAGCTTGCTATCGGTGAGTTCAAGCCGGCCCTTAAGTTGTATGACGAAGCCGTAAAAATGTGGGACGGTCGAAACGTCCTTGCTTTAGATGAGTGCAAAAAGTGCGACATCGCCCTGCTCTGCGGTGGTGGATGCGCATATTCAGCCCTCGTAGTGAATGGAGACATCAATAAGCCGGTGTGTAACCGGGCTCGTGAGACGATATTCGCTTACCTTGATTACGTAAGAGATGAGCTAGCTGATATGGCAAGCGCATAACTATTGCTTTTGATCGGGATAGGGGGCGGCTTTCGCCGCCGACCCTCCCACACCACCGTACAAGCGGGTCCGCATACGGCGGTTCGTCA
>NZ_PFNG01000220.1:0-479 GCF_002791875.1 Candidatus Aquicultor secundus
TAAAAGAGAAGAAGCCTGTTATTTTGAAGAAATGGTTTGATATGATAATGGACACATATCCTACCGAAGTTGCAGGCCTCTTAAAAAAGCAAAGAGACAGATTTACAGGTCCGGTAGGATATACTGTCCACGAGGGATTAGAAGGTCTTATTGATGGGCTCATCAGGGAGGCGCCCGTCGAAGAGGCCGCTCCTTTTCTGGACGATATCATCAAGATCAGGGCGGTACAGGATTTTTCCCCTTCCCAAGCCATAGCCTTTATCTTCTATTTGAAGAGGATAATCGATGAAGAACTTCTGCGTGTGAACGGCCGGCATGGCGTCATAGATGCTGCGACATGGTCTGCGTTCGAGTCAAAATTAGATACCCTTGCACTTATGTCCTTTGATATATACATGGAAGCGCGCGAGAAGATCTATGAAATAAAGGCGAGCGAGATGCGAGATAGGGCCTTCAGACTGCTGCAGAGGGAATACCAG
>NZ_PFNG01000220.1:487-8934 GCF_002791875.1 Candidatus Aquicultor secundus
GAAAATCAGTTGCATGAGACACAAGGGCAAGGCCCAAAAATGGTGAAACAACAAATTTAAAGTAAAGAAAAGAGGTGGATAGAATGGGAGCCTTATTTTCCTTTGTTGTAGTTATATTGCTTATCCTATTGGCTTATGTTGGAGTTGCAGCTGTCGGCATGCAGTCTTTCTTCGGAATTGTTATACCTTACGTTGCGGTTCTAGTATTCCTTGTTGGAGTCGTTTATCGCGTAATAAAATGGGGAAAGTCACCCGTTCCTTTTGCTATCACTACAACCGGTGGCCAGCAAAAATCCTTAGAATGGATAAAACAAGCTAAACTGGATAATCCCTCCAGCAGCACGGGCGTAGTTGGCAGAATGGCGCTTGAGATACTTCTTTTCCGTTCGCTTTTCAGGAACACTAAAAGCGAATTGAGAGATGGGCGGCTTGCCTATGGTTCCGGCAAGTGGCTGTGGCTGGCGGCGATGGCGTTTCACTGGTCATTCTTAATTGTTCTGCTCCGACATGTCAGGTTGTTTGAAACCCCTGTTCCTTCATTTGTAAATTTATTAGAGAGCCTCGACGGTTTTCTGCAGATTGGCGCTCCGAGGCTTTTTTTAACGGGAGTAATATTGTTGCTGGCCGTGACCTACCTCCTGCTCAGAAGGTTTTATGTACGTCAGGTCCGCTATATTTCCCTTGCAGCTGATTATTTTCCGCTCTTCTTGATCATAGCAGTTGCTTCCACAGGTATCCTTATGAGGTATTTCTTCAAGGTGGATATTGTGAGCGTAAAGGAGCTGACAATGGGTTTAGTCAGCTTTAACCCGACCGTCCCGGCGGGAGTCGGCGCTATATTCTATGTCCACGTATTTCTTGTTAGCACCCTGTTTGCCTACTTCCCGTTCAGTAAACTAATGCATGCGGGCGGCATATATCTCAGCCCCACAAGAAATCTGGCGAATGACAGCCGTGCGGTAAGACACGTCAATCCATGGGATTATCCCGTAAAGGTCCATACATACGATGAGTATGAGGATGAATTCAGAGAGAAAATGATAAAGGCCGGGATACCGGTCGAACATTACCCAGCGCCATCGCCCGAAGAGCTTGAGAAGGAATTCGGGGATAAAGACGCTGGGGTACCGGCAGGAAAGGAGGAGTGAGCATGGCAAAAAAGACTCCAAAACCAGAGGAGCTTTCAAAGGTAGATTATAGACGCCCTAGAAAGGGATGGATGGATATCCCTGTTGAATTTAAAGAGGGGATGTTTTGCAACGGGACACGGCCCGGATATCTTGAGACAGTTGGTATGCCAAATCCCAGGAAGTGGGCTCCAAAGGATGAGGATTGGAAGCTGCCCGAAAACTGGAAAGAGATAGTCTTAAACGGTATGCAAGAAAGGCTTGAAAAGTACCGTTCCTTTCGTCTTTTTATGGACATCTGCGTGAGATGCGGTGCGTGCGCCGATAAGTGCCAGTTCTACCTTGGTACGGGAGACCCCAAGAATATGCCTGTTCTCAGGGCAGAGCTTATGAGATCCGTGTATAGAAGATATTTCACGACATCAGGCAAGATAATGGGGAAATATGCGGGCGGCAGAGAGCTTACATTAGATGTGCTTAAAGAGTGGTGGTATTACTTTTACCAGTGTTCGGAGTGCCGTCGCTGTTCGGTTTTTTGCCCGTACGGTATCGATCAGGCCGAGATCACAATGATCGGCAGGGAGATACTGAATCTCCTTGGTCTAAATACGGACTGGATCGCAGGTCCTGTAGCAAACTGCTATATGAATGGAAACCACCTTGGCCTTGAGCCTCACACAGTTAAAAGCAATATTGAGTTTATGGTAGACGATATAGAGGAGATAACGGGCATCAAGGTTGAGCCGACCTTTAACAGGGAAGGGGCCGAAATCCTCTTTGTTGCGCCTTCCGGTGACTTGTTTGGCGACCCCGGCACATTTACTGCCATGGGTTATATGATGCTCTTCCACGAAATCGGTCTTGACTACACATGGAGCACATACGCATCTGAGGGTGGAAACTTCGGTTCTTTCACCTCGATGGAGATGGGTAAGAGGCTCAACTATAAGTTATACGCCGAGGCCAAAAGGTTGGGTGTAAAATGGATTCTCGGCGGTGAATGCGGCCACATGTGGAGGGTCGTAAATCAGTACATGGACACATGGAATGGACCTGCTGATTTTCTTAAGGTTCCGGTCTCACCTATAACAGGCACCAGATTTGAAAACGCCGCATCCACAAAAATGGTTCATATCGCTGAATTTACCGCTGATCTAATTAAGAATGGCAAGTTAAAGCTTGACCCAAGCCGCAATGACCACCTGAGAGTGACCTTCCATGACTCCTGCAATCCCGCGCGAGGTATGGGGATTCTTGACGAACCGAGATATATTCTCAAGAACGTGCTCAACCATTTTTACGAGATGCCCGAAGAAACCATCAGAGAAAAGACCTTCTGCTGCGGCAGCGGCGCTGGCCTAAATGCATCAGAGAATATGGAATTGAGAATGAGGGGCGGTTTCCCAAGAGCAAATGCGGTTAAGTACGTTCACCAGCACCACGGCGTGAATATGCTGGCGAACATATGCGCCATCGATAGGGCGGCCCTTCCGCCACTGATGAATTATTGGGTTCCCGGCGTGGATGTGGCAGGTGTTCATGAGCTTGTTGCGAACGCTATGGTGATGAAGGGAGAAAAGGAAAGGACACAAGATTTGCGGCTTGAGGATCTCCCTGAAAAGGAGGGTGCTGAAAATGTATAATGGCGGCAAAATCCTTTTGGGAATCTTTGTATTCCTGGCCCTTGCGACGTACCCGTTTTATAATAATATCGGGAAGGCCAATGCAAGGCCCGAACCAAGTACCGATACGCCTGCAATACAGAAACTAGCGCAAAAAAAGTGCATCGAGCCGGAGGCATTTATGAAATCCGAGCACATGCAATTGCTGAACCAGTGGCGCGATGCAGCGGTGCGCGACGGTAATAGAATTTATGTGGCCGGTGACGGTCAGAGATACGATATAAGCTTGCAGAATACATGCATGAAGTGCCATTCAAACAAGAAGGAATTTTGCGATAGTTGTCATAACTATGCGGGTGTAAGCCCCTACTGCTGGGATTGTCATTTGGCACCGAAGGAGGGGAAATAATGAGCATCGATCGAAGAGACTTCCTAAAAATGATAGGTGCCTCCGCCGTCTTCGCACTGGGCGGAATGGGGGTAGTGGATGGTATTGTAAAGGATAACGTTGAGGCGGAACAGTTCAGGCCGGAGCCGGGCGCCCTTTTAGCAAAGCAGTGGGCTATGGTTATCGATATGCGAAAGTTCAAGACGGAGGGCGATTATAAAAGGATTATAAGTGCATGCAATAATATCCACAACATTCCTGATTTTAGTGATTCGAAGCATGAGGTAAAGTGGATATGGACCGACACGTTCGAGCATGCCTTCCCCGAGCAGGAGCAGGGATATGCTCCGGAATCTCTGAAGGAAATGCCCATCCCTCTGTTGTGTAATCACTGTGAAAATCCTCCCTGTGTTAGGGTGTGTCCGACAAAGGCTACATTTAAGAGGAAAGACGGACTTGTAATGCAGGATATGCACCGCTGCATCGGATGCAGGTTCTGTATGGCCGCATGTCCGTATGGCTCAAGGAGCTTTAATTGGACAGATCCAAGGCCGCATATCAAGAAGGAGAACCCTGATTATCCGACGAGGATGAGAGGTGTTGTTGAGAAATGTACCTTCTGCGTGGAAAGGCTCGCAGAGGGTAAGATGCCTGCCTGTGTAGAGGCATCCAACGGCGCCATGATGTTCGGCGATCTTTCAGACCCTAACTCGGAGATCAGAAAGGTCCTCGAGTCGAACTATACTATCAGGAGAAAATCCGAACTCGGGACGGGTCCAAATATCTATTACATAATAGGAGGTGCTGACAATGCTAGAGAAGGCGCTAAGCGGGAGTAGAAATTACTGGACATGGGTATTGTCTTTACTTGCCGTCATAGGCGTGGGTGTCATTTTCTACCTCCGGCAGTTTGATTACGGCCTTGGGGTAACGGGTATGAGCAGGGACGTCTCGTGGGGCCTTTACATCGGCCAGTTCACCTTCTTCGTAGGCGTGGCGGCCTCAGCCGTTATGCTCGTCATACCGTTCTATCTGCATAACTACAAGAAGTTCGGTAGGATGGTTATCCTCGGGGAGTTTTTGGCTGTATCTGCTGTTCTCATGTGTATGTTATTTATCTTTGTGGACATGGGCCAGCCTACGAGGGTTGTGAATATGTTCCTGCATCCAACCCCCAATTCTGTTATGTTCTTTGATGCCGTAGTCTTGTTCGGCTATCTGTTGCTCAACATTACAATTGGTTGGACCTCTATGAATGCCGAAAAGAAGGGATTCGCGCCGCCGGCCTGGGTCAAACCGCTTGTTTATATCTCGATACCGTGGGCGTTTAGCATTCACACTGTAACGGCCTTCCTGTATGCGGGTTTGCCTGGAAGGGAATACTGGCTTACTGCTATTATGGCAGCGCGCTTTCTCGCTTCTGCATTTGCTGCGGGACCCGCCTTGCTGATAATTCTGGCCATAATAGTAAGGAAGGTAAGCAAATTCGACCCCGGTAAAGAGGCGATCAAGTCAATCGGCAAAATTGTGGCCTATGCAATGGCTGCGAATGTATTCTTTTTGCTGCTTGAAGTGTTTACCGCCTTCTATAGCAGTATACCAGGAGAGAAGAACCCCTTCTTCTACCTGTATGCCGGCCTACAGGGGCACGGAAGGCTTGTTCTCTTGATGTGGACCAGCGCCATTCTTGCGGTGATATCCCTCGTACTTTTGATCGTCCCTAAAACACGGAATACGGAGAAAACCTTGTTGGCGGCCTGCGGGGCAGTATTTGCTTCTTTATGGATAGATAAGGGATTCGGCTTGGTTGTAGGCGGATTTGTGCCCAATCCCTTTGGTACAATAACGGAATACTGGCCCACAATACCCGAGTCGTTCATAGTTCTAGCGGTCTGGGCGATAGGAGCCCTGGTGCTTACTATACTTTATAAGGTGGCTATCTCTATCAGGGAAGAAAACGCAGGCATAGAAATAGAACATTAATCGGTAGTAGATACAGATCTCGATTTAAGGGGGTCCTAGGACCCCCTTTATCTAGTTAGATATAGCTTGCGGATCTGAATATCTCCATAAACTCGGGGTGGACGTTAAGCTCTAGATAGGTGATCTTATCCGCAATTCGCTCGGCTTCCGCCGTCATTGAACTATCAAGTAGGGTTTTTCGGGCACCAAGTAAAGAACCGTTACCAAGCTGGGTAAAACGTTCTGCCGGTAATCTTGGATAAAGGCCGATCGCCGTCGCCGAATCGACCGAGAGATTAATACCGAACGAACCTGCGGTATAAATGCGCCGGATATCATCGAGCTGTAATCCGACGCTATTGAGCAGAATCGTAAGCGCCGCAACCATTGCGGCCTTCGTTCTCAGCAAGTTCTGGATATCCTTCTCGGTAATATAGGTCGGCGGAATACCGTTCTTTTCATCACCTTTCGCAATTAAGTAGGCAGTGCGGCCGTTTATCGTGCGCCACCGGTCCGTTTTCTTTTCAAGGATAAACCGCCCGGTGCTATCAATTAATCCCGACAAGTAAAGCTGCGCGATGACATCGATAAGCCCGGAGCCGCACAGCCCGTAGGCCGGTGATTCTCCTATTGACTTATATGACGGCTCGAGCGTTACCCGGTCGATTGCCACACGCTCGATGGCGCCTGGAGCGGCGCGACGCGCGCATTCGGCAACACCACCCTCAAGCGCCGGGCCCGCGGAACCCGCCAGCGCTAAAAGCCAATCCTTATTGCCCAGGATAACTTCTACGTTTGTACCTATATCGAGAAGCAGCGATATCTCTTCGGCCTGCGAGATGCCCGATGCAACGGCGCCGGAGATTAAATCCCCGCCAAAATAGCCGCCCACGCTCGGGAATACATAAACGGTCGCGTTAGGTAATACATCCAACCCCAGTTCTTTAGCGGAGAGACGTGGGACATGATTTATCACCGGCGTATACGGTTCAAACCGAATCGGTGACGGATCGATCCCTAGAAACGTATGCGTCATCGAGGTGTTTCCGGCGGCGCTTACCGCAGATATCCGGGTAGATGTAACACCCGAATCGGTGCAAACTCTTGCTATCAAACCGTTAATGGTGTCGATAAGGGCCGAGCGCAGCTCTTCGACGCCGCCCTGGCCCGCAAAATGAAGCCGTGTCAGCAAATCATCGCCGTACCGGACCTGTCCGCTTACATCGCCCTCGGCGGCTATAGTTTTACCGCTCGTTAAATCTACAAGCTCAACGGCGACGACCGTCGTGCCGATATCGATGGCGACCCCGAAATTCAACCCGGTGGTATCGCCGGCCTCAGTGGTAATCACGTTCAGGCGGTCTCCATCGGGCCACACTGTTACCGTTATCTTCCCGCCCGATGAGCGCACTACTTTGGAGGCCGTTTCAATAGTGCTTAACGGCCACTCAATAGAGCGAGTGCCCGTAACATCCTTTAATCCTGCACTGATGCGGTCGATGTCGCCTTTGTTGTTATCAAGGGAACTGGCGGGGACTTCCAGGTAATATTTAAGCGTTAGCATCGACATTATCTCTCAATCACTCTAAATCTTTCTTTTAGTCTTTCTTGGTCTCCGATGGCGTCATCGGCAGCCGTGCGCAGCGCCCTTATGCCGCCCGGCAATCCGAGGGCGAAGACCGCTGCGACGAGCGGCAGAAAGCTTATAATTATCATCGCACTCGATAATCCTATCATGGATGCGAGGTGACCGGTAGCGCCCACACCCAATCCGCCAAGGCCGAGACCGAATCCCAGCGCGAGGCTTGAAGCTATCGCTTTACTATCCGGGAATATCTCTTGCGCCGCCACGACGGTGACCGAAAACGGGGCCAATAGCGACGCGCCCGCCATGGCCAGAAAGACGCCCTTAAGGACGCCGCTTGAGAGCAGGAACATAAGCAGGAACGGTACGCTCAGCGCTAACGAGCCGGCAATAATCAGCTTGCGCCCAAGACGATCGGACAATGTCCCGCCCATTAACCCACCGATGGCCCCGGAAAACGTCAGAATAGAGAGAAAAGCCCCGGCGGCTATGGGAGAAAAACCCTGATCGTGCAGGAGCTTGGGGAGAAACGTAGTAAAGCTGAAGAAAGCGAACGACCTGAATGCCACCGTGCCGAGAAGGCTCGCAAATGAACCGGGGTTGGCCCGAACCATCTCCGAAAACGACCGGCTTGCCGTATGGCGCACGGCTTTAACCGCCGGGGCTTTAAAAAACAAAAGCACCGAGACCAGGATTCCGGGTATAGCAAGGAGCGGGGTGGATGAAAGCCCGAACCGGGATACAAGCCATACCGCCACAGGGGGCATTATCGCAAAGCCGATGTTTCCGCCCAGCACAAACACCGACATCATCCTGCCGCGCTTATGCCGCGCGACCGAACCGGCGGTCGATGAGGACGGCGGATGAAACGCCGCCACACCAAGCCCCGCCATAGCTATAGCGAACGCAAGAAGCGTATAGGAGTGGATTAATCCGATAGACGACATGAAGACCGAGGCGATAAGCGGCCCGAGAACGATCAAAAAGCGCCCGCCGATACGGTCGGTCAAAACTCCAAACGCAAGCTGCGCGAGCGATGATGTAACGGCGAAAACGGTTGCAAGCCATCCCACCTCGGAAATACTCAATCCCAGCGCCGGCATGATAAACGCCGGGAGCAGCGGTGGAAAGAGGCTCATATAAGAATCGTTTATGGTATGGCTTGCCGTAAGAAGGAACAGTGTAGAGTTGCTCGGCCCGCTACGTCCATCCGTTTCGTCAATTATATGCGCAGTTATATGAGTATCATGAGTATCACCCTCGTACACTATCCAATCCTCTCCGTGTTGGACAAACTACCGGACAAACTACCGGACAAACTACCGGACAAACTACTGTATAAATAATAGATGCAAATAATAGATAGTAGTATAGGTAGACTATTAAATCTTGTCCATGTTACAAATAGGATAAGAGCAGTGAAGAGCGACAACGACTAATTGTTATTCTTATAGCAAATAGCGAACGGCGATTAGATGTCATTCTTATAGCAAACAGTGAACAGCAATTAGTTGTCATTCTTATAGCAAACGGTGAACGGCGATTAGTTGCCATTCTGAAGGAGTGATTAGCAAATGGTAAACGGCGGTTAGTTGTTATTCTTATAGCAAATAGCGAACGGCGATTAGATGTCATTCTGAAGGAGCAAATAGCGATTAGCAAACGGCGATTGAAGGTGTCCTAAACTTAGTTGAAATTGAAATGGCTCCAGTCCATATGGTTTGATTAATGTGCAACCAATCAAGCCAAAAGCAAAGGAGCCG
>NZ_PFNG01000040.1:0-8462 GCF_002791875.1 Candidatus Aquicultor secundus
AGAGGCCTGCAACTTCGGTAGGATATGTGTCCATTATCATATCAAACCATTTCTTCAAAATAACAGGCTTCTTCTCTTTTAAGATGTCCTTCAGCTTCATCTCCGTCTCACCTCCGTTTCATCTGCGTTTCTAATAATTTCTGTATTTCATACGCACCAGCTTTGGTTCGGGCCTTACATTGTCTTGGGTCATAACCTTCTTTAAGACTTTTGGCTTGCTCGTTTGCGGTGGAGAGAATAATTTCATGAATCCTTCCAATGGGGTGGAGGCGCCGATACAAGACAATGGCAGCTCTCAGCCCTTATCAGAAGCGCAATAAAAACACATATAGTTTGTAACAATTGTTCCAATCAGAGTAACATTGCCGCAGCTACTTGTCAAGCTAGTAGCAAATATATTTCCTGGGAATTGATTGAGTACTCCCAGTACGTTAGATAACCTACCAAATCAAGTCTAGCCTGTATCCATTTATCGAGCCTTTGCAGTGTTGATGGGGTTTCAGCAAGGAAAACATATCCTGCGCATGCCGGGCGCACCACATAGGTAGGGGCGGAGACAAGCTCCGCCCCTACTAGTGGTATTCATAGCTATCTATTTTCCTTTTGCCCCGTACTCGGCCATTCCCTCGAGCCAGAGCGGCGATATAAACGTCGTGTTCTCGTCGCATGTCGACAGCTGTACCCCGCCCTCGGGTATTTTATCGAACTTCAGGCAACTGTAATCCGGCACCGCCTTGGTTATCTCGCGGAATATCTCGGGTACGCCCTTGTACTGCATGGGATACCCCAGAGCCGTTGAGAGTTCGCAAAGCACCTGCCAGGTCTGTTTGCCCGCTTCGGGCGCTATCCCCTGATGGAGGCGCTGGATTCTCAGCTCTGCGCTTGTGAACGTGCCTTCGGTCTCGGCAAAGGTACTGCCCGGCAGGATCACGTCCGCCTGCCCCATTCCCTCGGTAAATACCGGGGATATCAGCACCGAGTACGCTCGGCTGCTACCGATATGCTCGATATCGAGGTCGTCGTTGCCGCCGCCGATGGCGATAAGCCCGCGAATGGTGCCGGAGCCCGCTTTTTGTATCATCTCCTGGGCACTTATGCCCTTGCGTTTCGGTAGGCTTTTGCCCCACAGCTCTTTAAGCCGCTCGCGTGGCGTGGCGTCGAATACCTGCTCCTGCCCTGGGAGATACTCGGCCGAGACACCCATGTCTATCTGACCCTGGCTGTTACCGTACGTGCGCAGGGCGATTATGCCCGAGCCTTTTCTGGCCACATTCCCGGTAACTAGCGCCAGGTTGCACACCAGCGCCAACTCAGGCATGCCTATCGAGTCCGCATCGATCACGATCATCGGGTTTTTGGCGCGCAGGTACATATGCAGCAGTTCTATTACCTTGGACGGTTTAACCCAGAATGCCTCGTCCCAGGTCTCGAGCGAATAAGGTTTCATATTATGCTCGAGTACCTGCAAGCCCAGCGTGCGCCGTTCGACAAACTCCCTGTCGACCAGGTCGTACTGGAAGACGTAGTTGAGCATCGTCTGAAGCAGTTCTTCGGCCATGCGTTTGCTTACTTTGAGCGTTGCTTCCGCTATCGGATCGAGCCTGGTTGCTTCTGAGTTGACGATGATAAGCTTGCTGCCCTTATCCACCGCCTCTTTTATTTTTAGTGAGACGATCGGGTAATCGGTACAGACATCGCTTCCGAACACAAACACCAGGTCGCTGTTTACAAGATCATCAAACGAGCAGGTGGATGAGTTTTTGCCAAAACACTGTCCGAGAGCATCGTTCTCGGGAAGGCCAAACGAGTTGCCGATGTTGTTGGTCCCGATGGCCATCCTGGCCAGCTTCTGCGCCAGGTAGTTCTCCTCGTTTGTTAGCTTGGGCGATGCGAGAACGGCGAGTTTATCGCTGCTGTACTGCGCCTTGGCCGCTTTAAGGCCGGCGGCGGCCGCCTCTAACGCCTCTTCCCAGGTAGCAGGCTCAAGCTGTCCGTCGCGTTTCACCAGTGGTGCGATTA
Organism: Candidatus Aquicultor secundus; assembly: GCF_002791875.1. Taxonomy (NCBI): domain Bacteria; kingdom Bacillati; phylum Actinomycetota; class Candidatus Aquicultoria; order Candidatus Aquicultorales; family Candidatus Aquicultoraceae; genus Candidatus Aquicultor; species Candidatus Aquicultor secundus. Next base: position 2,020 of record NZ_PFNG01000040.1, read on the forward strand.
AACGATGCGGTCCGTTTACAAATAACGTACCGTACGCGCCCCTCTTGCACAGGTTGCCGTCGTTTACCTTGTTGGCGATAGGCGAAGTTACCTCGACCACCCTCCTGCCCTTTACTCTCAGATCGAGCGAGCAGTTTATGCTGCACTGCGGGCACGCAGACGGGATATCGTCCGTCTTCCACGGCCCCGGTTTCGGCAGGGGTGTTTTTACGGTAAGCGCACCGGTCGGGCAGGTCGAAACACACTGGCCGCACGACTCGCATTGGGTTTCCGCCAGCGGAATGCCGAGCGCTGGCTGAACCAACGTCTTAAATCCCCGGTGAACGAAGCTTATCGCGCCGAGGCCCATAAGCTCGGAGCAAATCCGCGCGCACCTGCCGCACAGGATGCACTTGTTGTTATCCCGCTGGATAAACTGATGGTCGTTGGCAATCGGCAGACGATGCTTCTCACCGCTAAACTTGGTGGCTTCAACAGCGTACTCGGTCGAAAGGCTTCTAAGCTCGCAGTCAAAAACATCGGTGCAGCCGCACGAGAGACACCTCATCGCCTCTTTGCGAACATCCTCTTCGGACAGTCCGGTCTCCACCTCGCGGAAGTTATGTTTCCGCTCACCCACGGAGATGGCCTGCATCTTTGCCCTTGGGATTTTTGGTTTATCGGCAAATTCCGTAGGGTCGATCTCGTTCAGCTCACCCTTGGAAGAGTTGAACGGTTTTACCGGTGGAATGACCGGCTCCCCGTTTAGGTACCGGTTGATGGAATACGCCGCACGCTTGCCGGCGCCGACCGCCTGGACTACCGTTGCGGGGCCGCTTGCACAATCGCCGCCGCTAAAGACGCCCTCTGTCGAAGTCTGCATGGTTTCCTTATCGACCTCGATGTTACCTCTGGAATTAAGGCTTGGGGATGTGCCGGTATTGAGCTGCGGCATAGCCAGCGACTGGCCGATGGCTGCAATAACGGTATCCACCCGGATAACAAACTCAGAGCCTTCGACAGGGACCGGCCTGCGCCGTCCCGAGCTGTCGGCATCGCCGAGTTCCATCTTTATGCACTCCACACCGGCGGCGCGCCCGTTCTCCTCGACTATCCTTACGGGAGCGGTCAAAAAGTGGAACTGCGCCCCTTCATGCTCGGCCTCCTCAACCTCCTCGGCTGCGGCCGGCATCTCGTCCCGCGAGCGGCGGTAGAGTACCATTACTTCTTCTGCGCCCAATCTCATGGCGGTACGTGTTGCGTCCATGGCGGTGTTTCCTCCACCGATAACCGCAACCCGTTTTCCTAACTCAACCTTTTTGCCCTCGACAACATCGCGCAGGAAGTGGATTCCCGGTAGAACGCCCTCCAGGTCTTCCCCTTCAACGCGCATCTTCTGGCTGGCATGGGAGCCGAGCGCTAAGAAGATCACTTCAAACCCGCTATTCTTTAGACTCTCGATTGTATAGTCTTTTCCGAGAGCGCTGTTTAGGTGGACGGCATCGCAAAGCGCCGTTATCGTTGCGATCTCTTTATCGAGATCCGCTTTTGGTAAACGGTATTCCGGTATCCCGTAGCGGAGCATGCCGCCAAGCGCCGGAGCCGAATCGAGAATCGTTACCCCGTGTCCCTTAAGCGCCAGGAAATATGCCGCCGACAACCCAGCCGGGCCGCCGCCTATAACGGCTATTTTGTGTCCCGTTGATGGTTTGACCGCAGGCATAACCGGGCCGTTCGCCATCGCCATATCATAGTCGGCTACAAACCGTTTCAGCGCATTGATCGAAACCGGTTCGTCGACCAAATTCCTGCGGCAGTTTTGCTCGCAGAAACGCGGGCAGACCCTGCCGCACACCGATGGCAGCGGATTGCTCTCTTTTATAAGCTTTAACGCTTCCTCATATTGCCCGTCGGCGATAAGCGCGAGTTGCCCCTGGATATCTATGCCGGCCGGACAAGCTAGTTTACAAGGAGCCACACAGTCCCCGTAATGATCGGAGGCCAGTAGCTCCAGGCAGACCCGCCGGAGGGTAGCAATGTTATCGGTATGCGTGCTGATACTCATACCTTCACTTACCTGGTTTGCACAGGCCGGAACAGGGCCGCGCGCGCCTTCAACTTCAACTAAACAGATACGGCAGGCCGCATACGGCTTGAGCCTCGGGTCGTGACACAAGGTCGGCACATCGACGCCGTTTTGCCTCGCCGCCTCCAATATCGTGCTCCCGACTTCGGCTTGAACCGGCCTGCCGTTTAATTCGATCTTAAGTTTCGCCATTTTATTCATGTTGTCTATGTCTACCCTCCTTAATAAACAGTAATTGCTTTTTGTTTACACACGTTCATGCAGAGACCGCATCGAACGCATTTTGCGTCATCAATCGTATGTGGTTTCTTCTTGGGGCCGGATATCGCTCCGGTCGGGCAGTATTTCTCACAAAGCATGCATCCCGTGCACGCATCCTGGATAACTTCGTAGGTGATAAGCGCCCGGCACTTCTTAGCCGGGCATTTCTTATCGTAAATATGGGCCTCGTACTCTTCACGGAAATACTTGATAGTAGTGAGCGTCGGATTCGGCGCAGTTTGGCCGAGCCCGCAAAGCGACGCCCTCTTAATGCTTGCCGCGAGATTTTCAAGAAGCTCGATATCGCCCTCTTTTCCCTCGCCTCCGGTTATTCGTTCAAGAATTTCGAGCATCCGCTTCGTCCCGATCCTGCAGGGTACACACTTGCCGCACGACTCATCCTGTGTGAAATTCAGAAAGAACTTTGCAAGATCAACCATACAGGTACTCTCGTCCATGACGAGCATACCGCCCGAGCCCATGATAGCGCCGACCGCCTGTAGCGAATCGTAATCCACCTGGGTATCGGCAAGACCGGCCGGGACGCATCCGCCGGAGGGGCCGCCCATCTGTACAGCCTTAAATGCGAGGTCGGATGAAGTGCCGCCACCGATATCAAAAACGATATCCCTGATGCTCATACCCATCGGCACCTCAACAAGCCCGCCTCTTGCAACCTTGCCGGCCAGGGCGAATACCTTAGTGCCCTTGCTTTTCTCACTTCCGAACTTGTTATAAGCCGCCGAGCCATTGAGGATAATCCAGGCAACGTTTGCGAAGGTCTCAACGTTGTTGATGTTGGTTGGTTTACCCCATAAGCCGGATTGGGCGGGGAACGGCGGCCGAAATCTCGGCATACCGCGATGTCCCTCGATGGACATCATAAGCGCCGTTTCCTCACCGCACACAAACGCGCCGGCCCCCTCGCGGATCTTCAAATCAAAGTCAAAATCCGTTCCCATGATTGATTTTCCAAGGAGCCCGCGTTTTCTCGCCTGTGAGATCGCAAGCTTTAGCCTGCGCACCGCAAGCGGGTATTCGGCACGGCAGTATATATAGCCTTCTGAGGCGCCGATAGCGTAGGCCGCAATCAGCATGCCCTCAAGGACGCTATGCGGGTCGCTTTCGAGAACGCTTCTATCCATAAACGCACCCGGGTCGCCCTCGTCCGCATTGCAGATGATATACTTCGGCGATCCCTTGGCCGCTCTCGCAAACCCCCATTTCATGCCGGTATTGAACCCGGCTCCGCCTCGCCCTCTGAGGCCTGCTTCCTTGACTTCGTTGATTACATCGTCGGGCGTCATGGTTTTCAACACCTTCTCAATCGCCTGATAGCCGTCGGCCGCCATGTAATCATCGATACTTTCGGGGTCGATAATGCCGCAGTGACGAAGCACTATACGCTGCTGCCCGGTCATCGGGCTTTTCTCCTGCAACGGTGCGCTATCGCCCTCGGCCACAACCAGCCATTCAAGAATCGGCTGGCCCTTTACGACGTGCTCATCGACGATACGCTCGACCATCTCGGGCGTGACATCGCCGTAGATAAAGCGCTCATCCTCTGAGAGCGAGACTTCGACAAGCGGCTCTTTATAGCACATGCCTATGCAGCCTGTCTGCTGCAAATCAACCTCTGAGTCCTTGAGCTTTGCGGACAGGGCATCAAACACCCTGCGCCCACCCGCGGCGATTCCGCACGAACCCAGGCCCACCTTTACGACTTTAGTCCCGTTTAAGGTCTTCATCTATACACCATCCCCATCTTTGCGCTTGCACTTCTTGAGGACTTTACGGACTGATTCGGGTGTCAAATGTCCATGTATCTCTTCGTTTATCATCAGCGCCGGCGCCGAGCTGCAGCAGCCGAGACACGCCACTTGCTCGATGGTGAACTTGCCGTCCGGGCTTGTTTCGCCCGCTCTTGCACCCACCTCTATTGCGATGGACTCGGAAATTCTTTCCGCTCCGGCCAGGTGGCAGGCCGTTCCGTGGCATACCTTTACAAGGTTTTCGCCCAGCGGCTCAAGCCTGAACATGTTGTAAAACGTGGCCGTTCCGTAGATCTCGCCGTTCGTGATGCCCGTAATCTTCGCGATGCGGTCGATCGCAATCGGCGGGATATACCCGTAGGTTGCCTGAACCTCCTGCAGAATTGGGATGACCGCACCGCGTTCGGCATTATGCTTGTGTACTATCGCATCGATAACCGAGAAACTGGGGGTTTCTCTGGCTCGGGTTTGTGTAACCAAATTTCGCACCTCCTAGCAAAGTCATAATCGTTTGTTAATCGTTTAGCGGATTAACAGAGCTGAATGAGTTACAAACTAAAACCCGGTGTGTGTCAGCGCCCTGAGGAGCTGTTTCTTTGATGAGCGGTGGCGCTCGTAAATGCTTACGATGCGAAGCATCTCAATGTTCTTAACCCACGAGTTCTCGCGGATTTTGTTGGACAGCGACTCGACGCTAACCGGCGCCTCGACCATGATGACCATGTCGCAATCACCGATTACCGGGTCGACAAAATCGACGCCCTGAATCTCCTCGAGTTCTCTCACTGCTTTGACGAATTGCTGCTGATCCATGTCGTCAACCACGTCCACAAGTAGATAAGCCCTTAATCCCATTTTCTTCCCCCTTTTCATCCGGTGTTCATGTTATTGAATCCATTTAATCACCCGACCGCCGTGCGACGCATCGGGGGCCGTACCCGTCTTGTCTCATGAATAACTAGGAACACGGCTCGCTCCGTTTGCGGTTTTAGACTCTCTTCTTCCGGGTAAGTTGCAGTAAACGAATCAGTATTTTCACGGGCTGTCGTTCGGCAAAAACATTGTTGCTACTTTGACATTGTAAGCGCATAATACATAGTATCGGGAGTTACAAACAGTATTGGTGGGTTCCCTACCAGGCTTTTATCATGAACTGGATACGCGGCGGGAAACTAACAGTTTACACGGATTGATTGAGCCTTACCACAGTGCGTTTCGTTATCGCCACGTGGTTCCGTCACTAGTGTTTTAGGTAGGGTCAAGGGGAGTAGTATGACGAAGATTCGGGTTCTACTAGCTGACGACCATGCTCTTGTGCGCGAAAGTATTCGCCAGTTTCTTGATAAAGAGACAGATATCGAAGTGGTCGGCGAAGCTGGAGACGGTGAACAAATGGTAGCATTAGCCGGCGAACTCAGGCCGGATGTTATCGTTGCCGATGTTGCCATGCCGAAGATCAACGGTATCGAGGCGACAAAACAAGTTAAAGCGCTCGACCCCTCGATAGCTATACTAATCCTTACCGCCTATGATTTCGACCAGTACGTCTTTGCCCTCCTCGAGGCCGGGGCCGCCGGATATCTACTTAAAGATATCTGTTCCCAGGAGCTTATAAACGGTATTTATGCCATTTACAGGGGCGACTCCGTCCTTCACCCCGCCATCGCCCGCAAGGTAACACAACGCTTTAGAAACACACATAAAAGTCATGAATTGCGTTCCTTCGAGCTTTTAACGGACAGAGAACTCGGTGTACTCAAACTCGCGGCCCAGGGCAAGACCAACAAGGAAATTGCAGACGAACTCTCCTTAAGCGTGCGCACTATCGAATCTCACGTCGGACATATTTTTAACAAGCTGGGCGTGGGCTCACGTACCGAAGCGGTTATACTTGCGCTTAAAAAGGGCTGGGTAGGGTTGGAGTAAAGCGGGGTCACGACGTGAGAAGTTCGAACCAGGACAACGTAAAAGCGGTGGAATACGGCAAGCGCCCTATGCGTGATCTGCATTTCTGGCTCATCGCGTTCGTAACGTTGCTTATAACCGTCTATTATTACAGCGACCAGGCTTTCATCAACTGGTTTCCGAATTTGACGTTACCTTTTGGACTCACCAAGCACTCGATCGATCGTCTACTCTATCTCATCCCCATCATTTACGGCTACCTTGCCTTTAACTTAAGGGGCGGTCTTATCGCCTTGCTGGTCTCGTTACTGGCGGTCCTACCCGACGCTCTATTCATCTCTCCCAATAAAGCAAGCGCCTTCATTGAAATATTCATTATCGGTGCGATCAGTATCGCAATTTTGTTCAGGATCAATTATCAAAGATTAAAACGCGAGCGC
>NZ_PFNG01000253.1:0-8376 GCF_002791875.1 Candidatus Aquicultor secundus
GCTCACGCGATAAATCGGCTTTGCTTTGATGACCCGGATCGATCACTACAACTTTTCCGGCCAGACTCCGCCTCGGCGAAATCGCGGGTGTCGGAAGCGGCTGCGGATTATCTTTTATGCTTATATCCGACTGTTCTACTTTACTGCCCTGGCCGTATTTGCCGCCCCCGCTCACTTTGATTATAATCGTGTCCCCTACCTTTACCTTCTTGTTAGGAAGCGGTTTTTGGGTAACGACATGGCCGATGGGATAGACCTTACTCTGAACCCACCGGTCGATTTTAAGCTTTAATCCAAGCGAACGAGCGGTTGATTTTACCTGCTCAAGGTCACGTCCCACGAACGCGGGCGCAGCGATGTGCCCATCATCGTTTATTACGGCAGCCCCGTGCGACGAAACGGTTTTATACCCGACAATGGCAGCTGAAACTACGAGCACAACGGCTATCGCTATGATAAAGATAAGTTTGAATCGTGGGTTCTTAAATGAGAAAAGACCGATCATTTCCTTAGTCCTTTATATCAACTAAGATAATAATAGTAGTATCGGCATGCTAAAGCATTGTTCTTCACTAAATTTCTTTAAATTAATACCATGGATGGTCGAAACACAAGCGTTTTTCACCTATTTTGGCGAGCTCGTTGTGCAGCGCGTTGACAGGTGATCTCGAAATGATATAATAACTTTTGCGCGGGTGATGAGGTAAAACTCATCCGTATGCGCGTAGTTTAGACTTACGTCCGAGTGGCGGAATTGGTAGACGCGCTAGGTTGAGGGCCTAGTGGCCGCTAAGGCCGTGCTGGTTCAAGTCCAGTCTCGGACACCAAGGCTTGCAGAACATCTGCAAGCCTTTTCTTTTACTCCTTCAGTCTACTGCGGCAGGCCTTTTATTTGAATTATCCCGCAAATAATCGTAAACTGATTATAAATGTACTGGCAGGCACAGTAGCAGGTCTCCTTCCCCTTCTGGATTCCGGCTCCTGACTTCTTCTTCGTGGGGTGACAATGTTACAAAAGACTGAGCAGCAGATTGTTTCGACGGGCGGACAGGCATATGTGCGGTGTAGCAGTTGCGGGTTTAAACAAAGCCTGCAACCATCCGATTTAAGCGACCCGACCAGTATTGTTTGTAGCGGGCCGGGCTGTGAGAACACATTTTCTGCAAAAGAGGGGCTTAAGCACGCGATTGTATCGGATAACGACTTCATGGCATGGTGTTTTATCAGCGATACCATGATATCCGGGCAGGATGCTATAACGATCGGAACCGCTAAGGAGATACGGCTGGAAGCACCCCTTAAGGCCGCCAAGAAGGTATTTATCATGCAGGTAACGCCTCTTGAGCCGGGGATTCTGGCTTATTTTGAGCACAAGTTCATTCCCCCGGACAACCTTATTATTCTCAGCTCGGGCGCAAACGATATCGTCGGCACGGAATGCCAGGTCAAATGGGTAGTCTATGCGGATACTAAGGGCGAGCGCAAGGAGGCATGGCGCGAGTACCTTCAACGCGCCAAGGAAAGTCTTATCAATGAGGATTATCAAAGCGCTATTGTGGAGGCCGAGATAGCCGTTGAGGTAACGATTGCGGCCGTTTTATGGGAACTTCTTACCAAACGGAAGAAGCTGGCGGAAGATGTTGCCGAGTGGATATTAAATAAGGTCCAGGCCGCGAGCGAGCGCGTCAAGCGGGTTGCGGAACTCGCCATAGGAAAGAAGATCTCCGATATCAATCCGATCGTATATAAAAGCTGGGTTAGAGATGTGGCGCAAAAGAGAAACCGCATCGTCCACCAGGGTGAGACGGCTACAAAAGAAGATGCGATAAGCGCGATCGAGGCGGCGTTTGAGTTTATCTGGCTTTTGCTGGAGCTAATAGGCAGGCATCCCGTAAAGGTTGAATCCTAGCAACCTTCCCGGGGCTTTAATTTGAGGACAACAACTGCGATATCGTCTTGAGGTTTGCCGCTTACGAAATCTTTCGCTATGTTTACCAGACCGCATGCAACCTCTTGCGAATCTTTCCCGTGGATTATCTTATTAAGCTCATCGATCAAGACGTCCTCCCCAAGAAGCTCGTTTTTACACCTGGCCTCGGTCAGGCCGTCCGTGTAAAGAATTACCCCGTCACCCTGCGATAGAATTATCTCGCTCTGCTCATAGATGATGTCTTCCATCACTCCGACGGGCAGATTGCTTTCGTCGCAGCAAAAGACACACTTATTTTTAACCCAGATGATAATCTCCGGATGCCCGGCGCGGGAGATAATCATCCGGCCTGTGCCCGGGTCAAGCGCTCCGTACAGCATGGTTACAAACTGGTTAAAGCCGAGCTGCCTGCAGATGACCTTGTTGGCTTCGGTCAGAATATCCGCCGGCGAGAGCCCCCTGTACGCAAACGCCCGTATCGTGCTCTTAACCATCAATGTTATGGTCGCCGCCTCAAGCCCCTTACCTGAAACATCTCCGATTAAAATACCGATAGTGCCATCACCGAGTTCAAATAAATCGTAAAAATCGCCGCCGACCTTTGCGGCTTCCGCCGCCGATTCATAGATCGTGCCGATCTCAACCCCGGGCAGATTTACCGGAGCCGTAAGAATGGCCTGCTGGAGCGTCTCTGCTATACTATGCTCACGCTCATAAGCTTCAACCCTTTCAATCCCGATAGCGACCTGGGCGCATAGAGCGACAAGCAGCTCCTCATCGCTCTCCGTAAAGTCGGAGCCATCTTTCTTGTTGCTAACCATTACCTGGCCGATAAACTCATCATTCGAATCTAAGAGCGGCGCACCAAGTAAACCACGCATATGCATATGGTGTTCGGGCAATCCTTTAAAATGTGGATGATCCGAGATATCGTTCAGGCGAAGAGTCTTCTTTGTCCTGAACATTTCGCTGTAAAGACCACTGTGCGTGGAGAGGTCAACCTCAAAGGGCTCTATATTACAAGATTGGCTCCCATCAGTCGACCAGGAGAGCGTAGGAATTTCATCCATTGAATTTTTGCATAAAAGGACTACGCTGACTGCACAGTTGAATAACGTCCTGGCCGATTTAGCTAGCTGCTCGGCCATATCCTGAGAATTACCCTCCCTGGTTATCCTCTGGGAAAAATCATTGAGCATGCGCAACTGGCTGGCGTAATCTTCCATTTTCTTTCTGGTTTCAACTTGCTCATAATAAAGCCTGGTGTTTTCTATCGCGACAGCGACGTGGCGGGCGACGAACTCGAGTTCATCGAAGTCGTCTTCAATAAACACCCTTTCCTCCCGGAAACTTACCGCAGACAGGGTAGCTAAAACCCTGCCCTTTGAGATAACCGGAACCATGATTAACGATTTTACACCAAGTTCAATAAACTCTGTTAACGCCCAGGCATGCTCGGGGTAATCGTTAATCAGCACCCTCCGCGGATACTCAAAAACCCTCCGTGCAATGGTCTGCTTCGTTAAAAATATCTCTTCGGTCTCGGGGGACATATTGTAGAAGTATGCGGCCTCAATGACCGTGCCGTCCTTATTGCCAAGGTTGATGACCGCGGCGTCGGTATTAAAAATATCGGTCGTGTAGCGGGCGACTTTGCGTATAATCACCGATAAATCGAGGTCCTTGATGACATCGATTCCGATTTCGTTGATCATTTGCAGCCTCTGAACGCTGTTCTTTAGCTCCAGCTCCACCTTTTTCTTCTCTTCAAAGAGCAGCGCGGTATCCAGCGCAATGGCAATGTGGTTGGCAAAGGCCGATACAACCGAGTTAAACTCATCCTCGGTTAGGCCTTTCTTGCTGACGGTTTCTGAGGTAATACCAATGACCCCTATCCTGCGACCCCCAACCGAGAGAGGGAATACTGCAAGCGCAGGGGCATCATCCGGCAAAGTCGTTGTATTAGGGATGAGTGTTAGGTACTTATCGGCTTTAAGCGTTACCTCGGGTTGTTGGGTTAAGAACACCACGCCTGAAATACCTTCGCCGGGACGTACTGAGAAGCCCCTAAAAGCCTCTTCGTTTGGGCCCCAGAAGCGTTCGATTTTAAGGAGGTCGTCCTTTGAGTCGTAGAAAAAGAGCCACCCGGCCTTTGCGTCAAATAACCGCCGGGCTTCAGCAACAATAATATCCTCGACCTCGTCGAGTGAAAGCTTACCGCTTATCAGCCTTGCCGATTCAATGAGCGATGCGAGCAATTCCTCATATGTTTGACCAGTATCCCTGGCACAGTTTCTTTCAACTACCACGATGCACCAGCCCTGTTAGAAAAGCTTTAAACTTTTGCCCGGCACTATAATGCCTACCAGCAATCACCGCTATTTGGGAAAATTATCGCAAGCTCCCAGACACGGTTTTGAAGAATCGAAACTAGCTGCTGATAGTGCTATGGATATAATCGGTTGGTGGATATAGTTGGGCATAACCCAGTTTTCAAGATGCCAAAATATTGCGTATAGCATGTCTTTAGCAAAAAGAATAAGCAGAAATGAGACAAATTATTAAGGGATTACATGATGCCAGTATAATATATGCCTGCCTATTAAGGCAATAGGAAGTTATGTTTGCCAGCGTTAGCATAGATAATAAAGCGGATTAACCAGTATACCATCGTCTGTGCAGCCCACATGCGTCGCTAAGGTAGGATAATTATGGTGTTCGACGTGGTAATAATTTTCGGTGATTCAAAGCCGCCGGCTTTGTTACTTCTGCTTGCGTCAGGTGACTTGTGCCGTGTTTCCGACGATATTCACGTTTGTCGCTAAGGGGTCCGACATATTCTTCAATTTTTGTAGGATGGCCCCCGCGGCGCAGCCGGTAGCAAGGCTTGGCTTGCCGGATGGATCAACGGAAATCGGGACGACCTCCGCCTTTATAATCATGCCTTTGGCAAGCGAGAGCTTTAGGACAAATGCCTGGCCGGAATTCCCTGAGCCGCTGGGATAAATAAAGTTGCCGGGGCTGTAGGCAATACACCTGCCGTTATATATCTCGATCCCCTGCATCATGTGCGGGTGGCTTCCGAGTACAACATCGGCGCCGGCATCGATAGCCCTTTTAGCGAACTTGCGCTGGGAGTTCTGAATACCGGTACTGCCTTCGTCGCCCCAATGGCACGAGACGATCAGGTAGTCGTTCTGCTTCGCGGCCTCCTTGATAAGGCTGTCGATGTAGTAACGTTTCTTATTGGCAGCGATCCCGGCCTTACCCTCTTGAGCGCGAGCATTGTCGGGTGCTATTGAGGAGAGCGAGAGAAGCGCAACTTTTTTCCCTTTAATGTTGAGCACTGTGCGTGTGTAGGCTTGCTGGGAGTTGTTGCCCGCCCCTGCGTGGGCGATTCCGACCTGGTTAAGACGGTTAACCGTGTTGATCAAACCAGCGGTACCGTAATCCATTATATGGTCGTTGGCGAGCGATACCAGGTTAATACCCGCGTTTCTCATGCCGGTGGCGGCTTCCGGTGCTCCAAGAACTGTCGATCTGCCTGTTGCCGACGTTTGGCTTCCCATAGATAGCGGTGATTCAAGATCGCCCACAACTACATCGCCTGACTGCAAAACCTGAGTGATATCCGAGAATATGTCTTGTGCGCCATTATATCTAAGTGTATCTGCGATCTGGCCGTTGAACGCCATGTCGCCGACACCTACGAAGAAAATCGTGTCCGTTGCGTCCTTCTGAAAGGTTGTTGGATTTGTGGTCGTGGTAGCAGCTATAGCCAGGGTGCTCGTTGGCGGGGTCGGCTTCCCGACTTTTTTCGCTAAAACCGTGGTGGCGGCTGATTTAGCGGCGAGTTTTTCAACCGCCAGCTGCGGTTTAAGAAACCACACCGCTACGGCGACTATCGGGATAATAATCCAGCCCAGCATCAGCATTTGCGTGCGCAGCCGTCTCATTATCTCTTGCTCTATTTGTTTTTTCTCAGTTCTACTGAAGTTGGTTTCGCTAAGCTGAATATCTTTCTGATTTTCAAAGCCATAGTGTTGCATGATTACCTAGGGCTTATTCTACAATAATCTGGAAAAATTTGCTAGTCCTATTTTTATATTTAACTCTCCTACTACAACCAGGTTATCAGAACATAGTCGTAATTAATTCATTTGGGCTGCTCACGTGCATTATGGTTGCGTTATAACGTGATCCCCCACACCAACCTGGGGCCATAGATCGAGGATATCTTTGTTTCTCAGGCGAATGCACCCGTGTGAGGCCCTGGTGCCGATCACCCAGGGCTCGTTTGTCCCGTGAATTCCATAGCGGGTGTACTCATAGGTGCCATTTATTAGCCCGTAAAGACGCATTTTACGGGGGCCGTAGACGCCTTTGGGATCCGTTTTATACTTCTGTCCGACTATCCACTCGGCATTCGGCGTTGCCATACCGTCCCTGCCGATAGCCACCTGGTAGATCTTCTTCAAAAAACCGTCAATAATCCAATAGAGCCTAAACTCGCTTTTATCGATAACTATAAGGTGGTCATGGTTGGATGGGGCTTGTAGGCAGTAGTAGCTTACGACACCCGTTGATGTCGACGCCGAGCCGTTCTTGGTTCTCACGCTTATGGAGTATGTGCGGTTTATGGCCTTAAGGCCGGTAAACGTTACCGTGTTTGAACCACTTGCATGTTTAATCTGAACAAGCTTTCCGTTAACCCATAACTCCTGCGTGGATGACTCGGGGTCGATCTGTGCGGTCACCGAGTAATTTTTCGTAAACACAACCTGTTTTTGTTGGGGGAATATTATCGTTGGTTTCGGCAGGTACGGGGCAACGTAAGTAGGATAGCCACCGCTCTCTCGAATTTCTTTGTAGAGGATATTCCAGATAAGAACCGATGTCTCCGCCCTCGTAACTACACCGGAAGGCCTCAACTCTTTACTCGGATAGCCGCCCATGAGGTTGTATTTAATAGCCGCAGCAGCATACGGTCTGGCCCAGAGGCTGATGCTGCGTCGGTCTTTGAGGCCCTGCAGCCAGCGGTTCTGCTCCTGAATATCGGTTACCCCATCCATCCCGGCGGCCCTTACTATGATCGCCGACACTTGTTCCCTGGTTAAAAGCCCCGATGGTGAGAAAAGCGCGGGTGTCGTGCCGTTCATTATCCCTGCCTGCAGGACTGCCGCCACGTCTTTGGAAAACCAGTCCGTTTCGTTTACGTCACCGAACGGCTCTGTGCCGGTTGCTTGCAATGATTTTGCGCGCGCTAGAAATGATGCCATCTCGGCCCTGGTAATAGATTTACGCGGCTTGAACGACCCATCGCTGTAACCGCCGACGATACCGTTAATCGCAAGCGAGATCACTTTATCATAAAACCAGTCGGCCTTTGAGATATCCTTATAGTGTAGGGACAAGCTATGGTCGTGCCCCAGTGCGGGGTTTTGCGACGCTGTGTTTGTATCAATAGTGGTGGTGTTTTCTATTGTACCGGTGTCTGACATACCGATGTCTGGCGTACCGGTGGTGGGGATGCCGGCACGTATAAACAGTATCTGCTGCTGGGCAAACGCACTTTGTGGGCCGAGCAATCCACCAAGAGATAATGCGATCACTATGATTATTAATACCGCTAAGGCTGCTTCTGTCTTTGTTCTTTGCAAGTTTAGTCTCTCACTAGTTTTGTTCTAAGTTTAACGAAAAATTCAAAACCATCACGTGTTTTTTAAGTACTTTCTGACCAGACCTAGCAGGCCTTCATTAAGGAAAAGATCGATCGTCTCCCGTTTTCGTATATCGTTATAGGCTGCGCGTTCTTTATCGTTAGAGATAACCTCATACGCTTTACGTATTTCAAGCCATTTACGTGTTGCAGCTTCTTTATGCTCATCGGGGTGCTTATCGGGATGATATTTAAGCGATAGCGCCCGGTATGCTTTATCGATAACTTCTTTTGAAGCCTCGGGGTCGACCTCCAGTATTTTATAATAATCAACCATAATCAACCAAATAACTTACACCGCCATCGTCCTTACATACATCATCTAATTATAAATAATTATAAGCCACTATAGGTGTAGGCTACCAGGTATTTCGATACTGCACACACCATAAACTTTGCCGCATCTGGCTTATTTAAGGCCCGGGCTATACCAAAATGTTACGCATACCAGTATAATCAATTACAAGAACACAATAGAGTATAACAAGAGTGTGTCCCGTTAAAACGGGTGCAGATTCCGGCTACATCTGGCATAAGGTGGAATGAGGTACCATGATTGAAGGTTTCAAGAACTTTATTAAAAACGAAGACCCGCTGGTTTGGAAAAGCCTCGTTATCGCATCGGCAATAACGATCGTTTTTTACGTCTTCGTTCTTATTTACACGCACTAGTGCCAGAACACCATAATTATTGTGTCATTCTGAGCAGGTCCTTCGCTATCGCTCA
>NZ_PFNG01000270.1:0-7009 GCF_002791875.1 Candidatus Aquicultor secundus
GGCAGGGTCGCGATATCGGTTGGATTGATGCACTTGCAACCGGCAACCCGTATCCCCGCATCAGAGGCAATGACCTCGGCCCCGATATCCCTGAGCTTACTGATGACCATCTCGAGGTGCTCGGGGATGGCGTCTTTAACCATGATATCGCCGTTGGTAATGGCGGCCGCAACAAGCAATGTCCCAGCCTCGATCCTGTCAGGAACTACGCGGTATTCGACGCCATGGAGTTTGTCGACCCCCTCGATGCGCATGGTCGGGGTGCCCGCCCCTTCGATTTTTGCGCCCATTTTTCGTAAAAAGTTAGCGAGATCAACGATCTCGGGCTCGCGCGCCACGTTTTCTATAATGGTTACACCCTCTGCAAGCGTTGCCGCCATCAGCAGGTTTTCGGTAGCACCGACGCTCGGGTAATCGAGGGCTATCTTGCTCCCCACCAGTTTTTCGGATATCGCCTCGATGAAACCGTGACCGACCTCGATACGTGCGCCGAGCATTTCGAGGCCGCGTATATGCATATCGATCTTGCGCGAACCGATGTTGCAGCCCCCCGGCATGGCAACCCTCGCCCTGCCGAGTCTCGCAAGAAGCGGCCCCAGGACAATGATCGAGGCGCGCATCTGGCTGACCAGCTCATACGGGGCTTCCGCATAGAGCGAATAACCGGGTTTGATCTCAATGACATCGGGGTCAGAGTAGCTGATGGAGGCGCCGAGCCTTTCGAGAACCGCCGCCATGATTTTGACATCGGTGATAAGCGGCACATTGGTGAGCGCCGTCTGCTCCTCGGTTAACAACGCCGCCGCCATTAACTTAAGCGCAGAATTCTTGGCGCCGCCTACCCTCACGGCGCCGCTAAGCCTATTCCCACCCTGGACAACAAATTTGCCGCTCATATAGTTAGTTCCACTGGTTGGTTCCATTAACATCATAACTTCCCCGAGACGCACCACATAAAAACCAGGGTAAGCTTTTGTAAGCCTACCCTGTTAAAAAGAATAAAGGAGAATAAAGTGATGGTCAACTTAAAATCGTCGATAATCCCAGCCCTTTACGGGCTGCCATCATTTATGCAGCCATTATTTATATTAGTTATCCGTTACGTTAAATTAACCGTTACGTATACTAACCGTTACGTCGCTGGGCAACCTTGATCCTGAGAAGCGCTTTTCTTAAGCTAATCTCGGCTGCAACTAGAGCTTCGTCATCTGCCTTGGCCTCAGTAAGCTCTCTCTCGCGCTCCTGCTTTTTCTGCTCGGCACGCGATACATCAATTTGCTGAGCCAGCTCGGCCGCATCGGCCAGCACAGTTGCCTTGTCATTGCTGAACTCCAGGTAACCGCCCAAGACTGCAATATATTCTTGCCCATCGTCGTGCTTAACCCTCATCTCGCCTATCTCAAGGGGCGTGACGATCGGAATATGACCTGTCATAATTCCAAGCTCGCCCTCTACGCCGCGTACCACGACCATCTCGGCCTCGCCGCTATAGACGATTCTCTCAGGGCTAACCACTTCGCACAATAGCTTGCGATCAGCCATGTATGTAAACCTCCAAATTTAAGAAGCTTAAGAAGCTATACTGTCGCCATAAGCGTTTCGGCTTTGGCTATAGCATCGTCAATCGTTCCAACCATACGGAATGCCTGCTCAGGCAACGCATCGTGCTTGCCCTCGACAATCTCTTTAAAGCCGCGGACAGTCTCGGCTAGCGGAACATATTCGCCCTTCATGCCGGTAAACGGCTCAGCAACGTTAAACGGTTGGCTTAAGAACTGCTGTATCTTCCTCGCCCTCTGTACGATTAGCTTATCTTCCTCAGAAAGCTCGTCCATACCGAGGATGGCGATGATATCCTGAAGCTCTTTGTACCTCTGAAGGATCTGCTGTACGTTACGAGCAGCGTCATAGTGCTCCTGGCCTACAGCGTCCGGCTCAAGAGCCCTCGATGTAGATTCGAGCGGGTTGACCGCCGGATAGATACCGATCTCAACAAGCGCCCTGTCCAGAACTGTTGTCGCATCCAGGTGCGTAAACGCTGTCGCCGGCGCCGGGTCGGTCAGGTCGTCGGCAGGTACGTAAATAGCCTGTACGGATGTAACTGATCCCTTACGGGTTGATGTAATTCTCTCCTGCAAATCACCCATCTCAGTTCCGAGTGTAGGCTGATAACCTACAGCGGATGGCATACGTCCAAGAAGCGCCGAAACCTCTGAGCCCGCCTGGGTAAAGCGGAAGATGTTATCGATAAAGAGAAGAACATCTTTTCCCTGGTCGCGGAAGTATTCCGCAATCGTTAGCCCTGCTAAGCCAACGCGAAGACGTGCGCCCGGCGGCTCATTCATCTGACCGAACACAAGTGCTGTTTTATCGAGAACGCCGGACTCTTTCATCTCAAGCCACAGGTCGTTTCCCTCACGAGTACGCTCACCTACACCGGTGAACACTGAATATCCGCCGTGTTTGGTGGCGATGTTATGGATAAGTTCCGTAATAAGAACGGTCTTACCTACACCTGCACCACCGAACAGACCGATTTTACCACCCTTAACATACGGTGCGAGAAAATCGATAACCTTAATACCGGTCTCAAAAATCTCGGTAGTCGGCTGCAATTGATCAAACGCCGGTGGTTTACGGTGAATCGGATAACGATCGGCCGCATTAACCGGCCTGTCATCATCGATGGCTTGCCCGAGAACATTAAGGAGCCTTCCCAATGTTCCCTCTCCGACCGGCATAGTAATCGGTGCGCCTGTGTCGACGACCTCCATGCCCCTTACCAGGCCATCGGTAGATGACATAGCTACCGCTCTAACTTTACTTCCCTCTAAGTGCTGCTGAACTTCGGCGATAACCTCGACTTTGCCTCGCGGCGTATCGGCCGAAATCTTAAGAGCGTTATAAATTGGCGGGATTTCGTTGGGCTCGAACTCTGCGTCGAGAACAACACCGATAATCTGAACTATTCTCCCTACGCCCATTTACACTTCTCACCTCTATTCTTACTACACGTAAATAGTGGCATTACTGCCATAATTACTAACGAAAACTCACAGCTCAAGGCCGAAAGCTTTCGCTTCCTCCCTAGCTCTAGGCTCACGGCTCAAGGCAATTATGTAGTTATACTTAATAATACCTACGTTAATCGATTGGCTTGAAAGGCCTAAAGCCTTCAGCCTAGAGGAATCCTTGCGGATTCTTGCCTTGAGTCGATTATGCTTCTTTCAGCGCGTTGGCGCCGCCTACGATCTCCGCAATCTCTTGCGTAATCTGCGCCTGGCGTGCTCTGCTATACCATCTGGTGAGACTATCAATCATATCACCAGCGCTATCAGTTGCGTTCTTCATTGCCGTTCGACGAGCCGCTTGCTCGCTCGCGGCTGATTCCATAAGGGCTCTCAAGACCACCGTATCCACATACCGCGGCAAGAGATCGTAAAGAACGCGCACCGCATCAGGCTCGAATTCATACGAGGCTGTTTTGCCGGCCTCTTGCTCTTCGCCCTTGGTTATCGCCTCCTGCTTGATCGGCAGCAGTTGGTGAACGGTAGTTTTCTGCTCCATTATCGATTTAAACTGGTTAAATACGACATACACCTTATCGACGGTGCCCTCTTCATACGTCTCGACTACTCTATCAGCAACCTTCTTGGCCTCGATGAACGTCGGATTGTCGGAAAAGTCCGTGTGGGCCTCTATGATATCGTACCCGACAAATCTCAAGTATCCCAGGCCTTTTCGACCGACGACAATAAACTTAACGTTTTTGCCCGCTGCGGTCTCTTGCCTAAACAAAGCCTCGGACTGCCTTAAAATATTCATATTAAAGGCACCGCATAAACCTCGGTTGGATGTGACCGACACTATGATAACGTTCTCGATGTTCTCATGCACCTGCAGGAGCGGATGACTATCCACGCCGACATTCTGCGCAACGTTATTAAGAACATCCATCATTTTAAGAGCATACGGACGTGCCGACTCGATTCGCGCTTGAGCCCTTTTAATCTTCGCAGTCGCAACCATTTCCATGGTTTTGGTTATCTGCCGCGTTTTCTCAACGCTTTTTATTCTGCTTAAGACCGCTCTAGCTTTTGACATTATCCATCATCCTTACACTACAGAGATGTGCCGACAAACATCTGCTTGAACTCGTTGATGACTTCACCCAGTTTTTTCTCGGTCTCCTCTGAGATTATTTTCTCTGCAGCGATTGCTTTCGCTATATCGGGATATTTACTGTGGATAAGCTCAAGCAAGCCGGTTTCAAAGCCTTTGATCTTCGGGATATCGATATCGTCGAGGTAGCCGCGAACACCGCAGAAAATAGCGATAACCTGGTCCTCGGTAGACATCGGTGAATACTGTCCCTGTTTCAGCAACTCAACCATGCGAGCGCCTCGTGCAAGCTGTGCCTGTGTGGCTTTATCCAAATCGGAGCCGAACTGGGCAAACGCCTCAAGGGCACGATACTGCGCCAGGTCAAGCCTTAGACCGCCCGCAACCTGCTTCATGGCTTTTGTCTGCGCGTTACCACCGACTCGGGATACCGAAATACCGACGTTAATAGCCGGACGAACGCCTGAGTAGAAGAGATCCGACTCAAGGAATATCTGGCCATCGGTAATTGAGATAACGTTGGTCGGGATATACGCCGAAACATCGCCGGCAAGTGTCTCGATAATCGGCAAAGCGGTTAGCGACCCGCCGCCGAGTTCGTCACTTAGTTTACATGCCCTCTCAAGAAGCCTTGAGTGGAGGTAGAAAACGTCACCCGGATACGCCTCGCGGCCCGGTGGACGCCTCAGAAGAAGCGACATCTGACGATAAGCCTGCGCTTGCTTGCTCAGGTCATCGTAGATAACCAGGGTATGTTTTCCGTTATACAGATAGTGCTCAGCCATAGCGCAACCCGAGTACGGGGCGATATACTGCAACGGCGCCGGGTCGCTCGCTGGGGCGACAACGACAATCGTATACTTCATCGCATCGTACTTCTCAAGGGTCTCAACAACCTGCGCAACGGTTGATGCTTTACCGCCGACCGCAACATAGACACAAATAACACCAGTATCTTTCTGGTTGATAATTGCATCGATTGCGACGGCGGTCTTTCCGGTTCTACGGTCGCCGATAATAAGCTCGCGCTGCCCACGGCCTATCGGAATCATGGAGTCAACGGCTTTAAGGCCGGTCTGCAGAGGTTCCTTAACCGGTTGCCTCTGAACGACGCCTGGGGCCAGCCACTCAATCGGGCGGTAGCCCTCCTGATTAATCGGGCCTTTACCATCAATGGGCTGTCCTAACGCGTTAACGACACGGCCAAGGAGTCCTTCACCGACCGGAACTTCAGCAATTCGTCCGGTACGTTTAACGATGTCTCCCTCATGAACCTGTAGGTAGTCACCAATAATAACGGCACCCACGTTATCCTCTTCGAGGTTAAGGGCGAGCCCCATTACTCCATTGGGAAACTCCAGCATTTCGTTGGACATTACGCCGCGCACACCGTGAATAATAGCGATACCATCTCGGGCTTCGAGAACCGTCCCAACCTCTTCGATTTCTACTTGAGGTTCGTACTTTTCAATTTCTTGCCTCAGAAGCGAGGCAATCTCTCTCGACTTGATTCTCATACACCTTCTCCTTACCCCGTTTGAATTAACTTTTCGCGTAAGCTGTTCAAACGTGATTTTACGCTAGCGTCAATAATTTGATCGTTCGCATAGATCAACATTCCGCCATAAATACTCGGATCGACTACTGTCTCGAGTATTACTTCTTTTTGAAGCGTTTCTGTAAGCCTGTTCTGCACTTTTACTTTCAACTCATCGTTGAGAGGAACCGCGGTTATTACCTTCGCCACCGTCCTTCTGCTTTGCTCATCGAGCAACCTTTCGAACTCGTTACGCATTTCGTTAAACAAGTTCTCACGGTTGTTGTCGAACATCACCCAGAAGAAGTTTCGCGTTAGGACCGATACCCCCTGAAGGAATACCTTATTGAAGACGTTTTTCTTCTCTTCGCTTGTAATTTTGATCGATTGAAAAAAGCCCTCGAACTCAGGATCGGCAAACAGCTCACCGACAACGTCAATTTCCTGGGCTACCTTTTCAAGTTCGCCCTTGCCCTGAGCCGCCTCGAATAACGCTTGTCCGTATTCCCTAGCTACCTGTTCGCCTCTCATTATGAGCGACCCACTTCACTAAGGTATTTTTCGATGAGCTTGTCGTGTGCGTTTTTATCAAGCTCTGCTTCAATGACTTTAGATGCCAATTCAACGCTGATGTTGCCGACTTCCGCCCGCAACTCTTTGATCGCCTGCTCGACGTCGCGTTGAATTTGCTCGTCGGCTTTTGCGACCATGCGCTTGGCCTCTTCATCGGCCTTGGCGACAATTTCTTGTCTTAAGTTTTCGCCGAGTTGTTTACCCTCGGCTATGAACTGCTGTGCCTCGGCTCTCGCCTCGGTTAACTTTTCCTCATAGTCTCTGAGCAAACGTTCTGCCTCTAGCCTTGCGTGTTCTGCCTGCTCGATCGACTCGCGTATTTTACGCTCACGTGCGTCCAGCATCTGGACAATCGGACCGAATCCGAACTTACCGAGCAACACTACCAGAAGAAAGAACGCTATAGCCGTGTAGACTATCAGGGGTTGGTTTAATGCAATCATTTGCAACCACCCATTTCTTAGAACAAATGATCTAGTCCTTGTTTTTTTGTCTTTCTCCTACTTTGAGAACAGCAAGATGCTGATAACGAAGCTATAAAGTGCAATAGCTTCGGCGAACGCGATGCCGATAAACATCGTCGTTCTGAGAGTTCCTGTGGCCTCCGGCTGGCGTGCCATACCCTCAAGTGCCTTTCCGGCGAGGATACCTATACCGATTCCAGGGCCGATAGCACCGAGACCTATTGCAAGGCCTGAACCAAGATGTGCAAGAGAACCTTCCATTTAAAGATTACCTCCTCTCTCTAATTCCAAATGTATAATCCTGATTACTTAT
>NZ_PFNG01000270.1:7026-15249 GCF_002791875.1 Candidatus Aquicultor secundus
CTACTGCCCAGCTACCAAAAAGAATTATAAGGCCCAACAGTGCGCCGACAACAATATGGCCTGCAAGCAAGTTGGCAAAAAGTCGGAGGGCCAGTGAGAGAGGTTTCGCTAGCTGGCTCACGATTTCGATTGGGTAAAGGATGAAATAGAGCCAAGTTGGCAGGCCGCTAGGCGCAAGATTCTTAACATACCCGAAAGGACCCTGTTTTATCATTCCCATCAACACAAATGTTGCGAACACTATAATCGCCATCGTCGCCGTAAAATTAATATTCGCCGTTGGGGAGTTGGAACCAGGGATCAAACCAAGAAGGTTGTTAAAGAGGACGAAGAAGAAAATAACGCCGATAAATGGAAGCCACTTCTTACCTTCATGCCCCATGTTGGGATCAACGATGTCCATCTTGATAAACTGAACGAGTGCTTCGATGGCATTCCTGAGACGACTGGTTGGAACCAATTCCTTTGCTCGAGCGGTATACAAAATAAGGCCGGCCACAATGATCGTAGCGAGCCATACCACAACTACCGCTTTGTTTATTGAGAAATCGATACCGAGGAGATGCATCCCCGGTCCATGGGGAAGTGGGATTCCAAAGAACTCGTAGGCGTGCTCGTTCGAGAGGCTAAATTCATTTAAAAGTTCAGTCAACACGTTGCCGCCAGCTGCTTCTGCCGCCAATTTAACTACTCCTTTCTTGGCTTATAAGCCAGGTAAACTAATCTCTTAACCAATTTTTAACGCTTATGGCTAATACGACTGTAAAGCCAACTGCGATTGTGACCAGCACAACCGGCAAGTTCAATTGCACAATACGCGACACGAGAAATGCCAGCAACCATAAGCCGATCAGTCGTATCCAGAAACCGGCTACAGCTATACCAACCACCGCACCAGCCGATTTCTTCAGATATCGATCCGATTTCTTAATGAAACCAGTGGAACTCAAAACATATATGCCGAGCAAGATAAGCCCGACGAAGGCGCTCTGTAAACCCAGCAACCCTTTGAAGTACCATCCCGCCACCAGCGCTCCCGCCCAAAATGGGAGCCCGTAGAGTGCGATCTCTTTTAA
Source organism: Candidatus Aquicultor secundus (assembly GCF_002791875.1). Lineage (NCBI taxonomy): Bacteria > Bacillati > Actinomycetota > Candidatus Aquicultoria > Candidatus Aquicultorales > Candidatus Aquicultoraceae > Candidatus Aquicultor > Candidatus Aquicultor secundus. The sequence goes on from NZ_PFNG01000270.1 coordinate 8,103, forward strand.
ATTAAACGGGGGCTTATGACGCAGGCTTTTACTTCTTCTACTTTGAGGAGCCACGCTTGCGTTGCTCCTCTTTCTGCTCTTCTTCAGTGATAATGCGGTACATATTCAAAAACCCTGCTATCGAACCTATCACTATCCCTACGACCAGCGCCCACGGACCCTTATAGCCGGTAATCCGATTAAAAGCCCATCCTAGGAAAGTTCCGATAAGTACCGCCGCTACCAACTCAGTCCCAAGAGATACAAATCTCATCAGGTCATCAGAAGAAGAATCCGGGGTATTTTCCTGCTTCTTTTTGCCTATCGCTTTGTTTTTGTCAGCTACGTATTCTACGTGTTTCTCAGCTCTTTGTTCTGTTGCCGCATCGCCTTGTTCTTCGACGTCGTCGCCTTCAAATTCCTGGTCCCAGTACGGCCAACGGTCATCATCAGATTGTAACATTTGTAGCATATTACGCTCCAACCCTTAGAATTCTACAATAATTTTCACATAGTTTCAATAGCTTGGTTGCCTATTTTAACGAACATCGTTAAAAATGTAACGTTCAAAAGTGCTGCTAGGCCTAGAAAGAGAGCTTCTTAACCTTGATACCCGCTTCGCTAAGTAATTCCTCGGATAGGGAGTCCGGGTACCCTTCTTCGTAAAATATTTCCGTAATGCCCGCGTTTATTAACATTTTAGCACACAGGACACAGGGCTGGTGAGTGCTATAGATCGATGCTCCTTTGACAGCTACCCCATAGAGCGCAGCCTGGATGATGGCGTTTTGTTCGGCGTGAAGGCCGCGGCATAGCTCATGGCGTTCACCGGAAGCAATCCCCTTCTCTTCACGGAGACAGCCAACATCGTAACAATGCTTTATACCAGAGGGCGCACCGTTGTATCCGGTGGCAAGAATTCTTTTATCGCACACCAGAAGCGCACCGATTTTGCGCCGCAAGCAGGTGGAGCGCTGTGAGACTTGCTTCGTGATATTCATAAAATACTCATCCCAGGAGGGACGGATATCGTTCATAGATTTCCCTTCTAAACCCCAACCGTGAGGCTTTTATAAATCGGGAACGCCCCGCACATGCTGATGATCTCGCCCTTGACGCGTTTAAGGACGGCCTCGTCGTTCATGGATTCGAGAGTGTCGGCGATCAGGCTCGAGAGGTGCCTGGTTTCGGCTTCTTTGAGGCCGCGCGTCGTAATCGCCGGCGTGCCGAGACGAATACCGCTGGCCACCGAGGCGCTTCTCGTTTCAAACGGGATTGTGTTCTTGTTGACGATAATGCCGACCGAAGCCAGCACGTTCTCGGCATCTGCGCCGGTAATCCCCTTATTCGTGAGGTCGACCAGCATCAGGTGCGTATCGGTGCCTCCCGAGCAAATTCTAAAGCCCCGCTCGGTCAAGGCCGCGGCCATCGCGCGCGCGTTTTCAACGATTTGCGCCGAGTACACTTTAAACTCATCGGTCATCGCTTCTTTGAGGCAAACAGCTTTAGCGGCCACCGTATGCATCAAAGGCCCGCCCTGAGTGCCCGGAAACACCGCTTTATCAAGGGCTTTTCCATACTCCGCGCGGGCCAAGATAAGACCGCCGCGCGGGCCGCGAAGCGTCTTATGTGTGGTTGAAGTAACGATATCGCTGTAAGGTACAGGGCTCGGATGGACGCCGGACGCGACAAGGCCTGCAATATGGGCGATATCCACCATAAGGTATGCGCCGACCTCATCGGCAATCGATTTGAACGCTTTAAAGTCGATGATTCTGGGATACGCACTCGCCCCGGTCACGATCATGCGGGGTTTGTGTTCGATAGCGAGCTTTCGTATCTCATCGTAATCGAGTTGTTCGGTCTCGTGGTTCACGCCGTATGCAACCACGTTATAGATTTGTCCCGAGATATTTGCGGGGCTGCCGTGCGTTAAGTGACCGCCGTGCGGCAACATTAATCCCATGATCGTATCCCCGGGCTTTAGAAGCGCCAGGTAGACGGCCGCATTCGCCTGAGAGCCGGAATGGGGTTGCACGTTGGCATACTCGGCCCCAAAGAGCTCTTTTGCCCGATCGCGGGCCAGGTTCTCGGCGATATCCACAAACTCGCAGCCGCCGTAGTAGCGATGCCCCGGATACCCTTCGGCGTATTTATTCGTCATGACCGATGCCTGTGCTTCAAGCACGGCATCGCTGGCGTAGTTTTCTGAAGCTATAAGATCCAGCGTGTTTTGCTGGCGGGTCAGTTCTCCCTGGATAGCCTGCCAGATTTGCGGATCACTTACTCGTAACGTCATTGCTCACTCCTGATTGTTCTCGATCTCACTTATCTTACTCACGCGCTCGGCGTGTCGTCCACCTTCAAATTCGGTCTTGAGCCAAACCTTTAATATCTCCCGGGCCATCGCCGGGCCGATAATACGCGACCCGACCGTAAGGACGTTTGCATCGTTGTGCTCGCGGCTAAACCTCGCGCTCACGGGTTCGCCGCAGTTGGCCGCCCGAACGCCTTTTACCTTATTCGCCGCGATGGCGACGCCGATTCCCGTGCCGCACACAAGCACACCGCGATCAAACTCGCCGCTTGCCACCTTCTCGCCCACCGCCTTGGCAAAAACCGGGTAATCCACGGATTCTTTGCCGTTCATCGTGCCGACATCAAGGAACTCGATTCCCTCCTGCCGGAGAACTTCCTTAAGTTCTTCTTTCATGCCGTACCCGGCATGGTCGGCGCCTATTACGATCCTCAAACTCCCTTACCGCCTTTCCTGAACCTACCGTTAACACAGTCTTTTAAAGGATACCCCGAGCTTACAGGCTTGTAAAGCCCCTAGCAGACAGTGGGGAGTAAGCAGTAAGCAGCATTAAAACTTACTAAACTTATCAAATCTTTATAACCGTTATAGCTAAAATTGTTCTGTATCACTGCCTGCTCTCTACTGCTTACTTAACCCCAATTTTGCACTCAGGTCCTTCCATGATAAAAACCCTTCGCGGATGAGTTTAGGCTCTGGCGATGAAACATCCACAACCGTAGATTCGATCCCGAGTTCGGTTGTGCCGCCGTCGACGATATATGATACGCGGCCCCAGAGGTTTTCTTTGGCCTCGTCCGCGGTCTTTGGGCTCGGGTTATCGGCTATGTTGGCGCTGGTTGTCGCGAGCACAACGCCGGCAAGCTCGATTATCATCCTTGAAATAAGGCTATCGGGACAGCGAATCCCCACTGTCTCGCTACCGGCCGTAACTTCATCGGGCACTATCGGTTTTTTCTTAAATATTAAGGTCAGCGGGCCGGGCCAGTACTCTTCGATCAGTTTTTTAGCGACCGGATTTACTACTCGAGCATACCGCTCGGCATCCGCAGGATTAGCGATCATCAGTATTAAAGGCTTATCGGCAGGGCGTTCTTTCGCTGCAAATATGGCCAGGTCCGCTTCGGGAATCATCGCGTTTGTGCCCATCCCGTAAACGGTATCGGTGGGAAAAACGATAAGTTTCCCCGCCCATGCCGCTTCTGCAACCGGCACCAGCTGCTCCGTCTTGGGATTATGCGGGTCGATGGCGACAAGTTTTGTCTCTCTTGGAACAAATCCTGCCATATTACGCCTTCCGTGCCGTAACGATGCGGTCGATGCCCCGGTAGTCTTTGCGGACTTCAATATCCTTGAAGCAGCCGACCTCTTTCAGTAATGCGACGATATGAGGAGCCTGGTTGATTCCGATTTCAAAGAGCAGCATGCCACAGGGCAATAAAAACTCCGGGGATTGGCGAACGATGTTCCGGTAAAAATCGAGCCCGTCCTCGCCGCCGTCAAGGGCCTCCGCCGGTTCAAATTGGACCTCCCGCTGCAGGGCGGCAAGCTCGGAGCGCGGGATGTACGGCGGGTTTGAGACCACCATATCGAGCCGCCCCCGCAAGTCGCCAAGGCCGCTCAAAACATCGGAGGCAATAGCGTGGACTCTGCTATCAACCCCATACGTGCGGGCGTTTTCTTCGGTAAGCGAAATCGCCTCCGCGGATATATCGGCTGCATAAACTTTTACCTGCTTATACTCGTACGCGATGCTTACGGCGATCGCACCGGTACCGCTTCCTATGTCGGCAACGGTTCTGGGACCGCCGAGATTGTTAAGTTCAGAGAGCGCCGCCTCGACCAGAAGCTCTGTCTCGGGCCTCGGGATAAGCACACCCTCACGACATGCCAGGTCGAGGTGCCCGAACTGCTGGTGCCCGAGGATATACTGAAGCGGCTTTCCCGTTAGCCTCTCCTTTATGACTTTATTTACAAATTCAAGCTCGGCTTGGGTAAGAGCATGCTTCCTGTTAAGGTAAAGCTCCGCTCTGGAACAACCTAACGCGTCTTCGAGAATTCTCTCCGCCTCGACCTGCGGGTGTAACACAGCGCCACCCTCCAGCCAAAGGGTGGCCCAGGTAAGAACATGATGTATTGTCTCTGATGTTACATCTAAAACTTTATCTATCACAATCACTGCACCTTACACCACCTGCTTGAGCTTCTCCGCCTTATCGGACGAGGCCAGCGCGTCGATTACATCGTCGATTTCTCCTTCGAGAATCGCCGGCAGGTTGTGAACCGTAAAGTTGATGCGGTGATCGGTGACCCTTCCCTGCGGGAAGTTGTAAGTCCTGATCCGCTCACTGCGGTCTCCGGTACCGATCTGGGAGCGCCGCTGTGCGGTAAGCTCGGCCTGCTGCTCCTCGAGCATCTTCTCATAGATGCGCGCGCGCAGGATTCTCATCGCCTGCTCGCGGTTTTGCAACTGGCTCTTCTCGTCCTGACATGAGACGACAAGGCCGGTCGGCAGGTGCGTTATTCGCACCGCGGAGTCGGTGGTGTTAACCGACTGACCGCCCGGTCCGCCCGATCTAAAAACATCCACTTTAATGTCGTTCGGGCCGATCTCGACCTCGACATCCTCGGCCTCGGGCAAAACGGCAACCGTAACCGTTGAGGTATGAATCCTCCCGCCGGATTCGGTAACCGGAATCCTTTGAACCCGGTGGACTCCTGACTCGTATTTCAGCCTGCTATAAACGCCATCGCCCTTGACCTCGAAGATAACCTCTTTAAAGCCGCCCGCATCGGATGGGCTCGAGCTTAAGACCTGTATCTTCCAGCGTTCGGACTCGGCGTAGCGGCTGTACATCCTGAAGAGGTCGCCCGCAAAAAGGCTTGCCTCATCGCCGCCGGCGCCCGCCCTGATCTCGACGATAATATCCTTCTCATCGTTCGGATCCTTTGCTACCAGCAGAAGCTTAATGTCTTCCTCAACTTTTTCCCTCTCCTCGCGCATGGACTGCAGTTCGGCGCGCAGGAATTCTTGCATCTCGTGGTCTTTCTCTTCTTTGACCATTTCCCGGGCGTCGGCTATCCCGCTTTCCAGCTCTTCCAGGCGCTTGACAAGGTTGACAAGGGGCGTCATCCCGGCGTGCGCTTTTGCGTAGTCGCGATACTTATTCTGATCGCCGATTACCGCCGGGTCGCTTAATTGCTCCGTTATTTCGTTATACTTATTTAAAACTTCTTGTAATCTTTCCAACATCGTAATCACCAATATTTCTAGCCGTTAGGTGTGCTCAAGCAACACAAAAGCTGCAGATACGCCCAACTCTTACCAACTTTTAATTATAGTAGAAACGGGATGAGATTAGAAGTAATGACCGCATCATTCGGCAATGCGAACCTAATGTGGAATTGACATGGCACACTAATAGTAGACATCTTCCTAAGGGATAACTTCTAACCGCATACGAGTTGCGAGTGGTTTTGTCGCGCTATGAAGACTCGAGCTCGATCAAAACCAGGCTGGTTTCGGTATCCGGTTGCTGACCGTTGCTTGGAGCGGTCTCTTTTGTTGCAAATCCCTCTACGCCCTCAGCCGCGAGGACACCCTTAAGCGCATAGATCGCGACTTCAAGCTGCGATTCATCGGGCTCTTTCGTGGTAAGTTTTTGAAGCGCCAGGCCCGGCCACGTGAGAATCTTCATCATCCGGTTGTTGCTGTATTTCGCGGCAAGCCTGGTTATCTCGTAAGAGATACCGGCAACCACAGGGATAAGGATTATCTTGCCGGCGATCCTGGTAAACACGTTTGTCGTTGGAAGAAACGAGAACGCGAGGATGGCGACCACCATAACGATGAGCATAAAGCTCGTGCCGCAGCGCACGTGAAGCGTTGTATGTTTGGCGGCGTTTGCGGGGGTCAACTCCTCACCCGCTTCGTAGGTGTGGATGGTTTTATGCTCCGCTCCGTGGTACTGAAAGACCCGCCGAATATCCTTGAGCTTCGATACCACGGCGATGTAGATAACAAAGATGCTGATCCTGAATGTCCCCTCGACGAGGGCGAACAGGACACGGTTGCCGATCAGTTGATGGGCGGATCTGGTCAGATAAAACGGGACGACCATGAACAAGCCGATGACCAAAACGAGTGCCAGGCCTAAGGTCGCCACCATCTCTTTAGGTGTGATCTCCTCTTCCGCCTCCCCGAGCGAGAGGTTTGCGGAAAGAGCTATGGTTTTTACCCCGAGAATCATGGTTTCGATTAAGACAACAATGCCCCTTAACAGGGGTTTTTTAAGAATAGGCCAGCGTTCACCGATTGATTTCGAGCGCTCGGTAATATCGGTAATTTCGCCTTCCGGCGTTCGTACGGCAAGGCTCCAATATTTGGGGCCTTTCATCATAACGCCCTCTATAACAGCCTGGCCGCCGTAGTAAGTTTTGGCCACGCTAGCCTATCCCCCTTATTCTGCAGCTTCTTTTTTAGCTGCTTTGGCTTCCGGTTCCTCTGCATTCGATCCGGTAACTGTTAGACCGTATTTCTTCTGGAAACGCTGCACCCTACCACCGCTGTCGACGAGCTTCTGCTTACCCGTGTAGAACGGATGGCACTTCGAGCATAGCTCTACTTTTAACTCTGATTTGGTCGAGCGGGTTGTAAATGTCTCGCCGCATGAGCACGAAACTTTTGCCTCGACATAATCAGGATGAATATCCTTCCTCAAGCCTTCCACCTCCAAAAAAATAGTCCACAGCATTTCAAACCTACCTGCCGTGAACTCTTGACCTCGGCTAAACTGCACTAATCGTAGCACAACGAGTTCGGAATGACAAATCGTTTTTAAGAAGCCGGGA
>NZ_PFNG01000207.1:0-1789 GCF_002791875.1 Candidatus Aquicultor secundus
AAACTGCTCGACATTAAGCCCACCATAGAACAAGTAGAGTGGGTTACCACAGTTGTGCATGCAATCTTGATGGTGTTACTCGGTATCGCTATCCACTCGACCTGCATAGGCATCGTCTGCTAGCGATTTGGGCAGCGGGCAGCGGGCGAGACGATGTTATGGCGGCTAATCGTGAGCGCGCAAGCGTCGCTCATGCGCAACACGTTACGTGGTAAATAGGAAAAGGAAGAAAAATGGCTTTCACTTTGGGGAAAATAGTTCCTTGGGGACGGTCCTGCTGAAAAACCTCCGGGGAAGGCAAAAACGTCACCACTCAAAATCTTCCGGATAATCAACCGGCGGATTGATATTATCTTCACATGTATTGTAATGTCGTGCTGCTGCTGCAACCTCAGATTTAATCTGATTGTATTCCTCTCCACGCTCTGCAAGCCTTTTGGCCATTGTCGGAATACTCTTCAGCCGTTTTTCACTATGCATGTCAATGAACCTGCAGTTTAAAATATCAAGGTATTGTCTTGTATATCCACCAAACCATGTATAATCCTTATTTATGAGATTCATCATACGCCTGAAAGAGGTATCTGCAACAGTATCCTTTATACACTTCATAACTCTTTTTCGCCTTCTTTCGTGCATATAAACGGATAAAATCATTCAGCGCCATAGTGACAAACAATATCTCTGGCCATAGCACATATATCTTCAGGTATACATTTTTATCCGAAGCCAGCACAGACATGCGCCGCTTCTTTTCTTCATCCATACCATTATCCACAAATTCAATCTCCCGATCTCCCATCAAAGCGTGGCGTATATCGTAGCAGACTCCCAAGACTCTTGTACGGGCTGCCTCAAATCCGACAAATTCATCCTCATCCCCTACAACAGTATGTAATGCTTCATAAAAGTTCTCAAAGTCCATATAGTCACCATATACAGCTACGCCAGTATTGTTTGGGGTATTTTTTACATATACCATTTTTTGTCTCCCTTTTCTCTTAAGACCGGCGATCTTGCGATTGGACAGTACGCCGTAGAACTTTCACGGTTGCTTTTGACTAAATCCGCTTTTTCAACGAACGATTGCATACCCTCCATGAAATATCACAATAGAATAATCGTATGATTAATACAACACTCCAACAGGATAATTTTTATTGTATCCACTTCATTTCCCGAACATTGCCTGTGGAGGCCAGTGCAGCCAGAGCTGCCAGCCGGGCACCGGTGTCGTCACCCGGCCTGAACCTGATCCAAATGAGTGCGCCGAGCGCTCCGCCATGACCGAGTCCATGCAGCAAGAGTGCTGCGGCAATGACAAGCGTCTTTGTTTCGAGCGGCGCCGCCGACCTTGTAGAGCCAACTCCAACGGGAATCCGCAATTTCGGCACGGGCAACCTTATTCATCATTTCCATTCACCTCTTTCTTCTCGCAAAAGGCGTCATGGAGATCGCCAAGCGCGCCAACTATGGGGTGACCCACGCGCATGATTGGATGACCTTCACCTTTTCTAGGCAAACTTTTCTTCCTATTCTAACTTAAGGAATCGATTATCTTAAATTATATCAAGGGATTATTAACGTAGTAATTACCATTAGAGGAACAATTAATAGGTTCTTTGCCCATGAAAAAATACGGTCTGCCTGGGCTAGCATCGTTTCTACATCGCCTTTTCGTATTGGCTTACTCTCATATTCTGCGCGTAAGCAACACTGAGGCTGATCTTGAATTTCTCAAATTCGTGCTTCGGCAAGAAGAGCAAACCGGGCGGGCTATGCCGCTGGA
>NZ_PFNG01000207.1:1825-2177 GCF_002791875.1 Candidatus Aquicultor secundus
ATCTGAGCAGGAAACACGTGCAGCGCTCGAGCGATTGGCCGAGGCGGGGTTGATTGAAGCCCATGGCACCGGACGCGGGAGAACGTATATGCTTAGTGCCAAGGTCTATAGCAAGGCCGGGCAAAAGGCAGCTTATGTAAGGCAAGCGGGATTTGATCCGATCCAGCAGGAACAGATGGTCTTAAACTATATCGATAAACACGGCTCTATCAAGAGGGCAGAGGTTATGGATTTGTGTCATATCAATAAGGACCAAGCATACCGGCTGCTTTCTCGACTTAAAGAAAAGGGTTTCATTAGACAGCGAGGCCAGTTTAAAAACGTATTTTATGAACGTGATCGTTGGTAATCG
>NZ_PFNG01000207.1:2200-2673 GCF_002791875.1 Candidatus Aquicultor secundus
CGCGTGAGTTTGAAAAAATATTTGACGAAGGCAAAAAGGATATTACCAAATACCTCGACATATCCAAATCAAGGAGGCCCGAACAAGAACAGAAAAGAGTAAATGTAGATTTCCCTTTGTGGATGATCCGCTTGCTGGATAAAGAAGCAAGACGCTTGGGCGTGCCCCGGCAATCCATTATCAAAGTAATATAAACTCGAACAGTATCCACAATAAACCAGATGTTATCCAATATTTGAAATAACGTTGACAGTAATAACGCATAACGTTATTATCCGATTATGATAAAAAGCTTCCGCTGCAAAGAGGCCGAGAAGATATTTGAGCGCCAATTCGTAAAGAAATTCTCTGTAGATATACAGCGCTTAGCTTATCGAAAGCTTGTATTACTAGATTCTGCCGAGAGATTGGACGACCTTAAAGTACCTCCCGGCAACCGTCTCGAGAAGCTTTCAGGCAATAGACAAGGACAA
>NZ_PFNG01000207.1:2723-2986 GCF_002791875.1 Candidatus Aquicultor secundus
GCAACGAAAAAATTAAACCTATTCACCCAGGAGAAATATTACTTGAAGAATTTCTCAAACCAATGGGGATTAGTCAGTATCGTTTGGCTAAGGATATCAATGTGTCACCGCGCCGTATTAATGAGATTGTCCATGGCAAGCGATCGATTAGCGTAGATACAGCTTTAAGATTATCTCGATATTTCAGCTTGTCTGAGCGTTTCTGGCTTAATCTGCAAACACGCTACGATATCGAGGTACAGAAGGACAAGCTAGAAAAACGT
>NZ_PFNG01000207.1:3025-3210 GCF_002791875.1 Candidatus Aquicultor secundus
AGTGCCTAACAACTCTTACTCAAGTGTTGCTTGAAACGAAACCGTTAATTAAAGTCTCTCAAAATACCTCTCCAACTTATCTAGCAGCTCTTTCTGGTTCGAATAGTGTTGGATTAGGGCTACCACGGTTCACACCTTGAGAAAACGCCTTACAAAGGGCTTAATCGTGTAGTCATACGAGTTCC
>NZ_PFNG01000163.1:0-8262 GCF_002791875.1 Candidatus Aquicultor secundus
TCGGTAGATAGAGGATTGAGACCCGGTGGTCGGGTTGTGTGTCCACAAGGACGTACAGGTTTAAGAAGTAACCCCTAAAGAAGCAACGGCAATCCGTCCCGGAGCAGCTAAAATAATCTCGCAGATGCTTCCATAATTGTGCATCATACGGATATAATAAGAAGGGCTCACCAATCGAGCCTTTTTATAATTTTTGACTATAGTTTGACGGTTTTTCCTGTTCATCCGCTTGCCTGAGCACCGTTTATTCCAATCGTAATAACAAATTAATCCTGATGTAACATAATCGTAACATTTGAGCTATATAATCCTTTTTAGCTGGTTATTTAGCTGTATAATTAGTTGGTTGAAAAGGATTATAATCGTAAAGGGTGTTAGCCTTTGAAAAAAGATCAAGAATACGTTTTAAAGATCGTCAAAGACAAAGACGTGAAGTTTATCCGTCTTTGGTTTACCGATGTTCTGGGTTTCTTGAAGAGCTTTGCGATTGCCCCCGCTGAGCTTGAGCTGGCATTTGAAGAGGGGATGGGCTTTGACGGCTCATCAATCGAGGGATTTACCCGCATCGAAGAATCCGACATGATCGCGGTTCCCGACCCCAATACCTTTGCGCTGCTCCCCTGGTCGAAAGATGTAAAGGTCGCCCGGATGTTTTGCGATATTCAGACTCCTGACGGCGAACCGTTTAACGGCGACCCGCGGTATGTCTTGAAAAGGAATCTCGAAAAAGCCGCCAAAATGGGATACACCATGTACGTCGGCCCTGAACTCGAGTTCTTCTACTTCAAGGACAGTAACGGCACAGAGGTGCTGGACAGAGGCGGTTACTTTGACCTCACCCCACTCGATCTTGCGACCCCTTACAGAAGAGAAACGATATTCGCCCTTGAAAGCATGGGCATCACAGTCGAGTATTCCCACCACGAGGTCGCTCCGAGCCAGCATGAGATCGATTTAAGATACGCCGACGCCCTGGCGATGGCTGATAACGTTATGACCTACCGTCTGGCGGTAAAGCAAATCGCGCAGGAATCCGGCGTATATGCCACATTTATGCCGAAGCCCATCTATGGTGAGAACGGTAGCGGTATGCATACCCACCAATCGCTTTTCAAAGGCGATGCAAATGCGTTTTTCGATCCTAAGGATGAGCGCAACCTTTCAAAGGAAGCAAAAAGTTACATCGCCGGCATCCTGAAGCATGCAGGCGAGATCACGGTTGTTCTTAACCAGTGGGTCAATTCATATAAAAGACTCGTTCCGGGCTATGAAGCGCCCGTCTATATTTGCTGGAGCCGCCGCAACAGAAGCGCGCTCGTGAGAGTTCCCATGTATAAGCCGGGCAAAGAGACGGCGACAAGGATTGAGCTGAGAAGCCCCGATCCCGCTTGCAACCCATACCTGGCATTTTCGGTGATGCTTGCCGCCGGTCTTGAAGGAATCGAGAAGGGCTATGAACTTCCACCCGAGGCGAGCGATAACATTTACGAGATGACGAACGAGGAGCGCACGGCCGCCGGTATCGGCACGTTGCCTGAGGACCTCTATGAGGCAATAAAAATCGCTGAGAACAGCGCGTTATTAAGAAAAGCCCTTGGAGATCACGTTTACGAGTACTTCTTGAGAAACAAGAAGGCCGACTGGGATGCATATAAAGCCCAGGTCACCGAGTTCGAGCTTAACAAATACCTGCCCATGCTGTGAGGGGGACGTTGTTTCCTGTGTGTGAGGGGGACGTTGTTTCCTGTGGGTCCTAAATAGCGTTTAGGACCCACAGGAAACAACGTCCCCAATAACGATAACATTTAACGGAGGAGAAAGCATGACAACGCCTAAAGAAGTATTGGCATTCGCCAAGAAAAACAATGCTGTCTTTGTGGACCTGAAATTCATCGACCTGCCCGGCGTTTGGCAGCATTTCGCGGTTCCCATCGACGAACTAAGTGAGGAGAGCTTTGAGGATGGCTTCGGATTCGACGGATCATCGATCAGGGGCTGGAAATCAATCCACGCATCCGATATGATTATCCTCCCGGATCCAAGTACCGTCATTATGGATCCATTCAAAAAGTATCCGACCATAAGCCTGATCTGCGATATCGCCGACCCGATCACAAAAGAGCCTTACGATCGCGATCCGCGCTACATCGCAACCAAGGCGACTAATTACATGAAATCAACCGGTGTCGCCGATGCCGCATACTTCGGCCCTGAAGCCGAGTTCTTTATCTTCGACGATGTAAGGTACGACCAGAATGCTCATGAGGGCTACTACTTCATCGATTCAATCGAGGGCACTTGGAATACCGGTTCGTACGAAGAGCCAAACCTTGGCTACAAGCCGAGACACAAAGAAGGGTATTTCCCGGTACCACCGACCGATAGCCTTGATAATCTCAGGGCCGATATGGTTACCGTAATGCAGCAGGCCGGCATCTATATTGAAGCCCAGCATCACGAGGTTGCAACCGCCGGCCAGGGCGAGATCGATATGCGGTTCGGACCGATGATCAAGACCGCCGACGACCTCATGCTCTTTAAGTACATAGTAAAGAACGTCGCCGTGGCAAACGGTCGCACAGCAACCTTTATGCCGAAACCGCTATTTGGTGATAACGGTTCGGGTATGCACACCCACCAAAGCCTCTGGAAAGACGGCAAGCCGCTCTTCGCCGGCAACGAGTACGCCGGCATAAGCGAGATGGCGCTTTTCTATATCGGCGGCATCATCAAACACGCAAAAGCCCTCGCGGCTCTAACAAACCCGACCACAAATTCATACAAGAGGCTGGTTCCTGGTTTTGAGGCCCCGGTTAACCTTGCATACTCAGCAAGAAACCGCTCGGCTTCAATCCGTATCCCGATGTACTCACCATCGCCGAAGGCCAAGAGGGTAGAGGTCAGGTTCCCCGACCCATCATGCAACCCATACATGGCCTTTGCAGCTATGTTGATGGCCGGTCTTGACGGAATCGAAAACAGGATTCATCCGGGAGAGCCGATGGAGAAAGATCTCTATGAGCTTCCGCCGGAAGAGATCGCGAAGATCCCGCAAATGCCGGGCGCATTGGATGAGGCGCTCAACGCACTTGAGAGCGATTACCAGTTCTTGCTCAAGGGCAACGTCTTTACCGAGGATGTTATCAAGGCCTGGATCCGGTATAAGAGGGATAACGAAGTAGACGCCCTTCGTCTGCGTCCGCATCCACATGAGTTCTACCTCTACTACGATATCTAAAACGATATCTAAAATCGAAAGATAGTTCTCAAAAGAAACCAAAGAGGCCCGCTTTTAAGTGGGCCTCTTTGGTTTCTTTTTTTTACTCTCTGTTACTTAACCCTTAATTGCTGAATCTTAGATACCGCCACAGTTGGGTACATCATAAAAATGACGAGAAAAATTACTGTGGCATTTATCGGTGATGTAATGCTTGGCCGTGGTGTTAACGAAGAAATAGCATATCGACCGCCAGAATATTTCTGGGGCACGACATTGCCGGTTTTGCGCTCTGCAGACGCCGTTATCGCTAACCTTGAGTGTGCGATCACCAATCATGAAAAAGAATGGCAGGAAACGCCTAAGGCGTTTTACTTTCGTGCTGACCCTAAAGCAATAGATGTACTCAGATACCTTGATTCTGCCGGAATCTATCACCCGTTATTAGTACATCCGAAGGTTTGGGGTTATCCATCGAAAAGGTAGCCGGCAGGGTAAGTAGATGAGGTGTGGGTGGGCTTATAAAAAGGAATAAAAGCCAAGGGTGGTAAAATCTAAATACAAGAAGCGGCTAATAGGTGGTGGTTAATACACATGGAAGATACAAGCCAAAACAAAAAAGAACTCACAATACCGATTGGCACTATCAGCCTTAAAGGGAATTTAGATATCCCAGAAGGCGCTCGAGGCATTGTTTTGTTCGCTCACGGGAGTGGAAGCAGCCGATTCAGTCCTCGAAACAGGTACGTTGCCGGAGTTCTTAACGATTCCGGCCTTGCCACGTTATTATTTGATCTTTTGACGGAAGAAGAAGAAAGAATTGATATGATAACGGCCGAACTTAGGTTTGATATCAAATTACTTGCCAATCGGCTTGCCCAAGTCACCGATTGGATAATTAATAATCCTTCCACCAAGGATTTAAAGGTCGGCTATTTTGGCGCCAGCACTGGTGCGGCTGCGGCGCTGATTGCGGCCAGTCTCAATCCAGATATCATCTATGCAATTGTTTCGAGGGGTGGTCGTCCTGATTTAGCGGGGGCGGCTTTACCTAATGTTAAAGCGCCGACGCTTTTAATCGTGGGTGGGAATGACCAGCCGGTTATTGAGATGAATGAAGACGCTTTAAAGCAAATCCCTGCTGAAAAACAGCTTGTAATAATCCCGGGGGCGACCCATTTATTTGAAGAACCCGGAGCGTTAGAGGAGGTCGCACGCCTCGCCAAAGATTGGTTCATTAACTATTTGGTACCCATACCGGGTGATTAAAGTGACCCTGGAAAGCAACTAGATAAATAACAATATGATCATGGGGGAAACTTGAAAAAGGTATTTTCAAGAGAAAAGCTAGAGCAAATGGTCGAGACCATCCCCGATGGCATTATCGTCGTAGACCGACATGGCCGTATTGTGTTTGTTAACACTACTACAGAGAGAATTCTCGGTTTTAAGAGAAACCGCGGGAAGCCCGTTCAGGCGGAAGATCGCCTCTTATCTCAGATCATGGAGATAGACATGCTAGCACACGGCGGAGAACATGCTTACGAACGCCCTGATGGTACTCGGGTAATCATATCCGTAAATGCCTCGCCTTTTCATAGCACCACAGGCGTTGTTGAGGGCACGGTTCTATCGCTAAGGGATATCACCGAGCTCAAGAAGGCAGAACAGGAACTAAAGTTTAAATCTTTGCTGCTTGATAGCGCGATAGATTCTATCATCGTACACGACCCTCAAGGAAAGATCATCTATGTTAACGAAGCGGCCTATAAAACCAGGGGATATACGAGAGAAGAGATTATGGCTATGCCGTTACGAAAGCTGGTTGTACCAGACGATGCGAGATTAATAAATCCAGGATAGAGTCTCTATTAAAAACTGGCAGCGCTGTGTTTGAGTCCGCCCACTTAAAGAAAGATGGGACTGTTATGTTTGTGGATGTACACGCTCGCGTTGTTGAATTTGAGGGAAGGAAAATAATCGCAAATATTGTACGAGATATTACCGACCACAAACGGGTGGAGGAAGCGCTCGAGAAAAGCGAAGCCGGTCTTGCCGAGGCACAACACGTTGCCCAGTTCTTAAATTTCGCTCATCCCGACGATAGGGAGTTAGTTAAGAAATCAATCGATGAAGCCTTATATGAAAATAAGCCTTTTAGTATTGATCACCGCATTGTTTTACTTGATGGCTCGGAACGGTTCAAGATGTAACCGAGCGCAAACTGGCAGAAGAGATACTTGAGAAAAAGCGGCAGCTAGAAAAGCAGGTGTACGCCGATGCAATGATGGCTGTAACCGGTGGCCAGTTCATGCTTTGCTCCTATGAGGATATCGGGCAGCAGCGCCGGGGCCAGACGGTTCTTAGACAATTCGTGGCCAGGCCGGAAGAGATATATCCACTCCGCGCTTTTCTTGACACATTCTTAGCAGGTCGAGGAGTGGCTCTCGGCCGCAGATATGAGGTCGAGTTTGCTGCAGTGGAGGCTCTGACAAACAGCGTCAAATATGCTGGTGGAGGCAAGTTGGAAATTCGCACCGACAAAGCTTTGCAGATCGAGCTGGCCGATTCAGGTCCCGGCATCAACTTCTCGATGCTGCCGCGCTCAGTTCTTATGCTCGGCTTTTCTACTAAGGGCACTCTTGGTTTTGGCTTTACTATTATGCTTGAGTTTGCCGATCATCTCTACCTCGCTACTGGCCCAGCCGGTACCACAATCATTCTTGAATTTAACTGGAGCTAGGCCGGCTGCCACCTGGGGAACTTTCTCAGAAACTCCCATAAGCGGTCCTTTCAGGATTCCGGCGAAGATCAACCGGCATACATTCTGTTATTGACGGACGGCCAACCGCATTCTATTATCAGAATACAGTACCAATCCAGCGAAGGAGAAAACATGAGCCACCACCCTTCCTTCAAGATGCTTCTTGCAACCATCTGTTTTTCGTTTGCCCTTTTTTTGTTGATTATGACGGGATGCGTTAAAACGCCGGTCCGCCAGCTTAATAACAAAACCGCTCAGCCATCCAAGACCTGGGTGATTTATCCCGAAGGATATGGCGGAACCAACCAGTATGATTTGCCGAACAAGAGCCGCCTTATCAAGGTCTCGATGGATGGGAGTAAGCGGGAGGTGCTTGGTGATTTCAAAGGGCAGATCGATGATGTGGCGCTCTCGCCTATCAGCGGTAGGCTGGCGTTTACTGCAGAGGGCACATTGAAGGTCATGGATTTGAGGAGTAAAAAGGTTGTCTCCGATATAGCCCATAAATCGAAGACTACGTTTATTGATGCGAAAGGGACTAAAACCGAGAGTTTTACCTGCTCGTGCGTCAATGAAGAGATACACTCACCGGTTTGGTCGCCCGACGGCACTACGCTTGCTTATATTAGAAAACATTATGGACTTGGGTTCAATTGGGCCACGCTCGATACTCTTGACGTGAAAACCATGTATTCGAGCCAAGCCGCACAGGATGACGGCAACTTTGTCAAGGCTCTGCTTAAGGCGTGGGTTCCCGGCACAAACTCGGTTATCGTTGATATTTCAGAGAACCGAGTCGATTGTTATAGACCGCAGCATTTGGGCGTGCTCGATCTCGGTAGTTATAAGGTGAAAGACATTGTGGACAATACGCGGTTTGTTGGATTTTGGAAGGGCCCGACGCTGCTCTGCTATGACATTATCCCGCAGGAGTATCAAGAGAAGATGCCGTCAGGTGAGAGGTCCGGCATCCGTTTTAACGCCCGGAATCTTGGCGGGATAACAGTGCCTAATAGCAAAGAGGTGGTGGGGCCTCTAAACCACTATATTAAAGAGCCCGTGGCGATGGCAATCGCAAATGCGGGGGATGTCTTTTACGCCGACACTTATGTCTCGGGGACGACGTTCAGGACATACCGTACCTACCGCCAGGGCAAAGCCACCTACCATAAAATTCCCATAATGGATTACAGCAGGTTTTGGAGGATTAGCCCCCTCGGTAAAAGAACCCTGGTCGCCAAAGAGAAGGACTATTATATAAGGGACATGTGGTGCAGCCAAGACGGCCGCTATCTCGCGTTCTACCGCACCCCGTTTGCCGCAGCGGAATCGACGGGACCCTGGAGGGAACTTGTGCAGCTTGCGGTTTGCGATACGAAGACCGCAAAGGTAAAGGTGCTGGCGGATGCAGCGGATGGCCGGATTGGCGTTAACCGTGGGGGACCTTTCCCAACGGGCGTTTCGCTGGCGACATATACCGAGCATTAGGCCGTTACTTCTTCATAGTCAAAGCTCTACCCCGATCATGGGCGGCATATAGAGGAGCAGCGGCACGAGAATGAGGTTATAGTGCATCCTCACCGCGTTCGCCCGTCCGTATCCGAATAACCTCGTCAACCGGGTAGACGAAGATCTTGCCGTCGCCGATTTCGCCGGTGTGGGCGGTTCGCTGTATCGTCTCAACGACTTCATCGACAAGATTGTCGGGCACTACGACCTCGATGCGCACCTTGGGAAGGAAGCGCACCTCATAGCTTGAACCGCGGTATGTTTCGATGTGGCCCTTCTGCCTGCCAAAACCCATCGTTTCTTTGACCGTCATCCCGCGGATGCCGGTTTTTAGTATCGCTTCTTTTACGTCATCAAGCTTAAAGTGCTTGATGATGGCCACTATCATTTTCATAAAGTGATTTTAAGTCTAAGATGGTAAAATGTCGATGTATGCAGACATATAAACGGAGATGGAAGCGGCTATGGATACGGTTATAAAAGAAATGTCGTCTAAAACTCCCGATCCCGAGCGGTCGTCAAAGAACCTTGAACGACTTTTGCTTAACGCACCCGGTGTTTTTACTACACACGGGGATTTTATCGAGATCGCGGCCCGGCTGTTTTCGTACAGCCAATTTCTGGCGGATTACTGCATCAACCATCCCACAATTCTTGAGCACGCACTGGATACTCTCCATGAGCAGATTACCAGGGAAAAGATTATCGCCGAGATTACAGGCGTACATCCGCAGGACAAAGCTGCGGGCATGAGGCTTTTAAGGGATATTAA
>NZ_PFNG01000242.1:0-1657 GCF_002791875.1 Candidatus Aquicultor secundus
CTTTCTCAACCGGACAAACAAGGTCTGTATCAAGTCGTCTAAATTTGTACGCCATTTAGCACCCCTTTTGTCCTCACCATAATTACACACAATAGTCTAGCCTGACGCTTTCTCAATCATTCCGATTATAAACTCCCCAAACATCAGGATGTCCTGTTCTAAATTTGCTGTTTTTAAAGCGTTGAAATACGGGGTTCTCTGATCAGCTCGAATCGTGATCCACGAGTACCCACTACTTAAAAGGAAATAGTTCATGAGAAGCCTTGCCGTTCGGCCATTACCGTCAATATAAGGATGAATGGTAACGAATAGGTAATGAGCCAGGATCGCTTTGATAACCGGATTTTCGATCTCGTTTATTAGAGTGACAAAGCTTCTCATTAAATCGGCTAACTTTTCATGGGATGGCGGTACATACGAGCTTCCTCGAATAAAAACCATCATGTTCCGATAACTAACGAGAGTTATGTAATCGATAAGCTTAGCATCCGCAGACGGCTTAAAGAGATGGTAATATGTATCTTGAACCAAGCCTTCACTCGCAACCGGATGGCCGAAATCGGCTTGGATCCTTCCCATGACAAAATCAAAAGCCTCTGAGTATCCAAGAATCGCCATGCGATTTTTAATCTCTTCAAAATACTTGTCACCTTCGCTCTTTCTCTCCTCAGGAATATCGCCGGAAAGAAGTGCTTCTACCTCCTCAGGTGTAATTCTATAACCTTCTAGCGTGGTTGAATGGTAGGTATCATATTTCTTGTGCTCTTTGGCCTGAGCGATAAGTTTATCAAGCGGCTTCTTTTCTAAGCTTTTGATCCTGGGAGAAAACTGTTCAGATAAAGCCTTTTCAAAATCTCTTATCTCAAGCTCCTGGCGAACGACCCAGGGTGGAGAAATGACTTCCGCCTTAAGGGGAGTGGATGTCTCGATCTTCTCTCTCTTGGCAACACGATAATGGGTATGAGTCTCAACGATTTTCTCAAGGTCGGCTACAAGACCAAGACGGTTCGCCTCCTTCGCCATGCGGATGAGTCTTGCAAAAATATAGGGCTTAGGGGAAGAGGCATACACTGCCTCAATTAGTCTTTTATTGAACTGATTACCGGCAATGAAACTTTTGACTTCGGCACTCGGTTCAAGCTTACCGGCATCGACAAGCACCCGCTCGGCAACATCAACAGGGACTGAGAGACCGGCAATCTCCACATTCTTTATCAAACGCTCATCAAATCTCGGATCATAGGCCAACGATATATCATAGCCTAATGGCAGTGTTATTTTTCTTGTGGTCTTTGTGTTGATTCTAACTAGAAGATGCTTTTGCACGCTGTGGTCTCCATCCAAAACCAAAAGAGCGGACTTGCCTCGAAGCGACCAATGGCTATATCGGGCAAGAATCTTCTTGACAACCTGCCAATAAAGAAGCAGGAAGATATCTTCGATGTCGTCCTCAGGGCGCTTCAATATCCAAACGCCTTTGATAATTGGATAAAGGAATTTCTCTTTGACTAGAATTTCTCTCTGTCGTTGCCCGGGAACCTCTGAAGATGAGACTACATGATCACCCGATTTTGTCTTCTCGGCCCACCACTCCAAGGCATCGCTTTTAATTGTCTTTTTCATTATTTAATCTCAAATTAAAGTCATTATTTTATAG
>NZ_PFNG01000242.1:1667-2200 GCF_002791875.1 Candidatus Aquicultor secundus
AAGAGTTTTTGTAACCAGACATGTTTCTTTAGCTTTCGATTAAGTTGCTTAGGGTTTCTGCAAGATATCTCATCTAGCACCCTATGTCGTTAATGTTACTCAATGAGTAACATTAGATACATGAAGTGTGACTATTTCAGTAATCATACTTATGATCTGAGTTATGATCTGAGCAAAATCAGGGGATCGGTTTCGAACTTTCTCCAAAAACAAAAATGGCTCGTCAAAGCCATTACTGCCGTGGTTCGAATTACGTCCTGTCCGGGGTTATGAATTATTCGAACCGATATTTTGGCTCTACAGAGCCTTAATAACCATATTCTTCCAAATGGCTCCCCGGATCGGATTCGAACTCCATAGCTTATAACCGCTCAATCCAACCACATCCCTCATCCCAAATACCCATCCATTACCATAAACCCAACCCTTCCCCCACCTAGCAACAGCTAAAACGCCTCGATTGGTATATAATATCCAAAACAGCTATCGATGGCCGGTGATAAACAATGGAAGAACGGTTGCAAAAATTTATG
>NZ_PFNG01000242.1:2211-5497 GCF_002791875.1 Candidatus Aquicultor secundus
GTGAGGATCTCATCAAGGAAGGGCGCGTTAAAGTTAACGGTCATGTGGTCACCGAGCTTGGGACCAAGGTGAATCCAATAAAAGACGTCGTTGAAGTCAATGATAAGCCGGTTCGGGTTAAGGAAGAGAAGCTCTACCTTATGTTAAATAAGCCGGCGGGGTTTATCACGAGCGTAACCGACAAGTTCGGGAGACCGACGGTAATCGATTTGCTGGGTGGGGTAAGCGATAGGGTTTTCCCTGTGGGTAGGCTTGATTTTGATACCGAGGGGTTGCTGTTTTTAATCAACGACGGGGAGCTTGCATTCAGGCTTACGCACCCGCGATACAAGGTTAAGAAATCATACATCGCCGAGGTGGAAGGGCATCCATCCAATAGCTCGCTTGCTAAGTTGAGAAAAGGCATCGTGCTTGAGGACGGGATTACCGCCCCGGCGGAAATCAGCGCCATAAAGGAAACAATGACATCTACATTCCTTAACGTTGCCATCCACGAGGGAAGAAAGCGCCAGATACGCAGGATGTTTCAAAAGATAGGCCACACGGTTATCTTCTTAAAACGGGTGGCGGTGGACGGGGTTCTGCTCGATAAACTGCCCGTGGGAAACTTCAGGTCACTTACCCCAAGAGAGATCGAGTCTCTTTACAAAGCCGTCCGCTTAATATAATCCACGTTAATCTGCATTAATCTGTGTTAATCCACATTAATCCGCATTAATCCGCATTAACCTGCGTTCTGCAAACTGCTGAAGGGCCGCTAAACAAGCCGCTAAATGGGAATTACTTTAGTAAACGCATTAAGGGGATTTCCATGTATTACAGGGTGGCCGATTGGCTTAAGGCAATTATCTTCGCACTGGCTGTGCTTCTGCTTTACGTATTCATCGGAAACATCCTGCACACGATATCGTTATTTGTTACAGCGGCTATCATCGTATTTGTCATTCACCCCATAATTGGATTCCTGGAAAAGCAAAAAGTGAACCGCGGGCTTGCCATCGCCTTAACATACCTGGCCTTTTTCGGGTTGCTTACGGCGATACTCCTCACCATTGGGCCGATTATCGCGGATGAGTTTAGAAGTTTCTTGGCGGACCTCCCAAAGTACGTCGCTTCTTTAAGGACACAGACGGCATACGTGACCAGAGCACTCGAGCGAGTTGGGCTAACGCGGCTGCTCCCCATAGACCCCAATTCGCTCGTCAGCCAGGCAACCAGTATAGCGACATCGCAGGTACAAAACGTGTTCTCGTTAATACCGTCGCTGGTTAGCCTGATAACCGACATGTTTTTGGTCTTTATCGTGTCGCTTTACATGCTGATTTTTCTTCCCTCGATTGATAGGTCTATGCGAAGCGCGTTGCCATCCGAACTTTCGAGCGTGTACGACCGATTTTTGGTCTCTATGAAGACGGCATTATCGAAATATTTGCTCGGGCAGCTTGCATTTATGGCGACCATCGGAGTAGCGTCGGGCATCGGCGTCTGGATTGTGGGGTTGCCGTTTCCCGCACTCCTGGGGTTCTGGGCAGGTTTGACTGAAATAATACCGGTGCTTGGGCCGGTTCTCGGCGCAATCCCCTCCATCATCGTCGCGCTTACCATTAAGCCGATCCTCGCGCTTTACGTGGTAATTGTCTTTATCGTGATCCAGCAGCTGGAGAATAATGTGTTGGCCCCGTTTATCCTTGGCGGAACGGTCGGCTTGAATCCGTTGCTCATAATGTTTGGGATTATCGCCGGCGGAGAAATCGCCGGGATTGTCGGGATATTTCTTGCAGTTCCCGTCCTGGTCGTCGTCTCCAATATCATCAGGTTTATATCGCATAACTTCAACTACGAACGGGTTAAGGACGGACCGGACAGGATTATTATTAGAAAGTAGGATCGTCCGGTGAGAATTCGTCAAGCGGCGGAAGCTCGTTGAGGCTTCTCAGGCCGAAGGATTCCAGGAAACGGTTGGTGGTACCGTAGAGAATCGGCTGGCCTGGGGCATCTTGCTTGCCGAGTTCTTTTATCAATCCCCTGTTGATAAGGGTATTAACAACGCCGTCTGAGTTCACTCCCCGAATGCTCGCTATATCCGCCCTGGTGACGGGCTGTTTGTAGGCGATTATGGAAAGCGTCTCGAGGGCGGCCTGGGTAAGCCTTCTGTGGTCGAAGGAAAGTATCAGTTTCTCGATGTACGATGCATAGGCAGGGTGGCTGTAGAGGCGATATCCGCCCGCAACCTCTCGCAACTGAAAACCGCGGTCGGCTCTGCTGTATTCGTTGGTGAGGTCGGTAAGGATTTGGTTGACCTCTTCTTCGGGGATATCCACTACGCTTACGATTTTCGCTTTGCTTAACGGTTGGTCGCTTATAAAAAGAAGCGCCTCGACGATGCTTCTTAAGCGTACTTTCAGATCGCTCACACTACCACTCCCGGCTTATCGTTTACAATTATCATTATCTCGCCGAATACCTCGGCCTGCCCCAGCTCGACTTTTCCCCGCTTATAGAGTTCCAGTACCGCTAAAAACATGGTTATAAGCTCGACTTTATCGGTACAATCGTTGGTAAGCTCGCGGAAGCTTTTCATCTTTAAGCCCTTAAGCCGTTCCTTGAGCCTTTTTACATACTCATCGACGCTCAGCGGTTTTGGGGTTATGTGGTCGGCCTGCATCAGGTTTATCTCTTTTTTATCGTAAACAGCCAAAAACATCCTGCGCAACCTACCGAGGGAAAGCCCCGCTAAAAAATCCGGGATAAGGCCATCGAACTGCTCCTCAAGACCGGCATCCCGGGGATAATACTTGCTTTCGGCTTCGTATCTGGCTGTAAGTTCGCCCGACACGTTTTTGAATTTTTTATATTCGATCAATCGCGCAATTAAAACCTCACGTCCTTCTTGCGGAGAGACGTCGTCTTCGTCTGCGGGTTCTTCTTTTTTGGGAAGCAGATTTGCCGCCTTAATGTCGAGCAACGTCGCGGCCATCAGGAGGAACTCTGTACCGATTTCGAGGTCAAATTCCTGAAAAGAATCGACGTAGTCGAGGTATTCCCTGGTGATCTGGGCTATTGGTATCTCATATATATCGATTTTCTGGCGCGATATCAGATTAAGAAGCAAATCAAACGGGCCCTCAAACATCTCGAGCTTCAGCTGATATGGTAATGCCATAACCGTTCCCCGTTTCTACTACGATGCTTACAAAATCGTTAGTGCTACAATACCTAGTTTTTAGCCCTGAATCATTTTAGTACCAATGTGCTTCATAGTGTCATTCTGAGCCCTGAATCATTT
>NZ_PFNG01000242.1:5551-10337 GCF_002791875.1 Candidatus Aquicultor secundus
GCTTTAATCTACCTTCCTAAGAAGAATCTTTCAAATCTATCAACCGCATATAAACCATCCGTCTCACTCAGGTTATCTAAGCTTAGACCCTCCTGCATAAAAAGAAGGTTTCCGCACCCAAGATTCTTCAGTCGCTTTGCTCCTTCAGAATGACAATCAATTGCTAATCACTCCTTCAGGATGACAACTAAGCGCCGTTCACTGTTTGCTATAAGAATGACAATTAATCGCCGTTCACTGTTTGCTATAAGAATGACATCTAATCGCCGTTCACTGTTTGCTATAAGAATGACAATTAATCGCTATTTGCTCCTTCAGAATGACATCTAGCGGACGCTGCCATCTCATTACTTCACTATGCAACCGATGTGGACCCTAAACAACCGTTGTTTCTGAGAAAATGTTTAGCTTGCTTCTAACATCGTGAATCGTGCTGCGGCAGATCGGGCGCACCTGGTGAAGACCCTCGCGCAGTACCTCGTTGACGATTCCCGGCTCTTTTTCGATTTCGGCGCGGCGCTCTCTGAAGCCCGCCAGCGAGTCTATGATCTTATCCGCCAGCTCACGCTTGCAGGCCATGCAACCCCATGCGGCCTCGTGACACTTTGTCTCGATTTCTTGCAGCTCGGCGTTAGACGAGTAAACGTGGTGCGTCGGGTAAACCACCATGCAGGCCTCCGTGCTGCCCGGATCGGTCTTTTTCTGCCTGGCCGGGTCGGTTATCATCTGGTTTACTTTCGCCCTTATCGTATCGGGATCATCCGAGAGGAAGATCGAATTACCATAGCTTTTGCTCATCTTCCTGCCATCGATTCCGAGGAGCCGTTTTACCGGGGATAACAACGCCTCCGGCTCGTCGAAGTAGTCGCC
Source organism: Candidatus Aquicultor secundus (assembly GCF_002791875.1). Taxonomy (NCBI): domain Bacteria; kingdom Bacillati; phylum Actinomycetota; class Candidatus Aquicultoria; order Candidatus Aquicultorales; family Candidatus Aquicultoraceae; genus Candidatus Aquicultor; species Candidatus Aquicultor secundus. Next base: position 6,422 of record NZ_PFNG01000242.1, read on the forward strand.
GTACAGGAAGTTAAATCTGCGAACGATCTCTCTCCCCAGCTCAAGGTGCGGAAGCTGGTCTTCACCCACCGGCACCAGGTTTCCCTTTGGCAGTATTATATCCGCTGTCTGCAGAACAGGATAGCTCAAAAAGCCAGCCGTTTGTATATCTTTCGATGTTATCTCCCGGAGCATTTCTTTATAAGTCGGGTTCCGCTCGAGCCACGACACCGGCGTTATCATTGTGAGGTACACAAAAAGCTCCGCCACCTCGGGGATATCGGATTGTTTATAGATAAAACATTTCTTGGGGTCGAGCCCGACCGCGAGCCAATCGATCACCATCTCGCGAGTATCCTCGGATATCCCGCCCACATCATCGAATTTAGTCGTGAGGGCGTGCCAATCGGCCACAAAAAAGAGACACTGATACTGGTCCTGCAGTCTCACCCAGTTTTGTAAGGTGCCAAAATAATGCCCAAGGTGCAACCTGCCGGTAGGCCGCTGCCCGCTTACCACTCGTTTAGTCAAAAATCATCCAACTCCTTGCAAGCAAAATCTATTGGTATCAAAATCTATTGGTATACATTATATCAGGTTAAGCGCTATTGTTCCCCGCTATGAGACCGGAATGCCGAACATTACCAACTTCAACATAAACTGAAGCGGTACGCCCAGCACCACCCCGGTGAATCCCGGGACGATGAAGAGCAGTAGAATGAGCACCAGCATCCCGTACTGCTCGAAGTGGTACCAGCTTTGCTGCCACTGGCGCGGCAGAAAATAAGGGATTATCTTCGAGCCGTCGAGCGGCGGGATCGGGAGCAGGTTAAATATACCGAGCATGACGTTAATTTGAACCGTTACTTCGAGTAACAGCTTTAGAACATCGGGCATCGGAAAATAAAACAGCCTGGCCAGCAAAAACGCTGCGATGAAGTTGGCCGCAGGGCCGGCTATGCCGACAAACACCATGTCTCTTGCGGGATTTTTAAAACGATACGGGTTTACCGGTACGGGCTTCGCCCATCCGAAGCCGATAACGATAAGGCTGATCGTACCAAGTGGGTCCAGGTGCTTTATTGGGTTGAGCGAGAGCCGCCCCTTTTCTTTTGCGGTTGTATCGCCGAACATGTAGGCAACCTGGCCGTGCATAAATTCGTGTACCGTAACGGCGATAAGAAGTGCGGGGATCCTTAGAAGGTAAATTATTCCCTGAAAGTCCAATTAGTTGTTCAACTCCCCGGTAAGGTGACCGAAACGCTCGGCCACGAATTTAAGTTCCTCTTCAGGCGTCTCGGCTTTTCCGTCGAGTTTGGCCGCGAGAAGTTCTCTTAACACGATATTATACATCGGCGAAGGTGGAAATCCCATTTTTCGCAGGGTACGGCCATCCACCGATAGCCGTACCCCTTTTAGGCTTGTTAGATAATAGTGAATTAGTTTCTGCGCTTTCTGTTTTAAGGCAAGGGCATAGGCAAAGACCAGCGCTTCTGGTGAGAGCGGGTGTAAAATCTTGTAGATTGCGCTATTCTTCATCCTCAGCTCGGCCTCAAGCTCTTTTACGGCTTGCGGCACCTCGAGCACCATTTCGGTCAACCTTGCCCTGTCGGCCTTTCGCAGCTTCATCCGTTCACACCATGCATCCGGCCCCTCCCCGGATAACCCTCGCAGGAGAGCCGCCAGGTAAATCAGGCGTTTTTGGATGCCCGCCGCGAAGTGATGGTCGAGTTCGCGGACCGCTTCGTCTATCCCGGTAAATAATGACTTGAGGCTGTTATCGACGACGATACTCGGCTCGAGGATTTTAAGCGCATCCAGGTCACTTAGCCTTTTTAGCACCTTAAATGGGGTGTCTTCGGCGAGGATAAGCATTAGCTCGTCACGTATTCTATAGTCTGATAGATGGCCGATGGGGTCCATATCGACGGCTTTTCGCAGGAGTTCCTCGGTGCCCGATTCAAGCTTGAACCCCAGGCGCTGTTCGAAGCGAACACCCCTAAAGATGCGTGTCGGGTCTTCGATAAAACTAAGGTTATGCAAAATCCTGATGCGCCCGTTTTTAAGGTCGCGCTGGCCGTTAAAGAAATCTAGGAGCTTGCCGTAATCTTTTGCGTTGAGACTTACCGCCATTGCATTGATGCTAAAATCCCGTCGCGCCAGGTCCTGGCGAATGGATGTCGGCTCGACCTGGGGCAGGGCTGCGGGTCGTTCGTAAAACTCGGCACGGGCCGAGGCGAAATCCACCCTGAACTCGTGCGGCCCGATGACCACCGCGGTGCCGAATTTGTGGTGCGCCCGTATCCGTGCGCCTGATTTTTCGGCCACAAGTTTTGCGAATTCTATCGCATCACCCTCGACGACGATGTCGACATCCAGGTTCCGATGGTTAAGAAGTAGATCGCGCACGATTCCCCCAACAAGATACACCGAATACCCCGCCTCGTCCGCCAGGTCGCCCACCTCGCGCAAAAACACCTGGACATCCGTCGGAAGCAGCGTTTTTATCTTCTGGGCGATCTCGCCACGGCTGTATTGCGGCTTTGCCGTCTGCATGGTTTTCGACCTGTTAAAGTAATCGATACCGCCGAGCGCTTTTAAGACATCGGTGCGGCTGATAATACCGATGACCTTATCATCCTCAACAACCGGGACGCGGCCGATATCCTCGTCGCTTAAGAGCCTCTGGATATCGGGAAGCGGCGTATCGGGCGAAACCGGCTCGATACGATGCATCATAAATCCCTTAACCGGCGCATGGCTCAAGCCGTGGTGGGCGGCTTTATCGATCTCGCGCCTGCCGATTAGGCCAACGAGTTTGCCGTCCTCAACAACCGGTAGGCCACTGTATCCGTACCGGATCATCAGCTTGTTCGCTTCGCGTATGGTAATATCGGCGCCGACCGTCCTCACCGGCGTCGACATGATCTGCCGCGCAACCGGGGGCTTCTTAATGTGGTCGGAAAGCTCCCGGATAAGACGCTGCTCGACTGTGTTTATGTCGGTATCTTTTAGCGTCGCCGAAGCGGCCTGAGCGTGGCCTCCCCCGCCCATCTCCTCAAGGATTTTCCCTACATCGACCAAATCGGTACGGCTCCTGCCGATGATATAGACATGGTCATCCTGGGAGAGAACGGCGAATATCACCTCGATGTTTTCGATGTCGGCGATCTTATGCACTACCACCGAGCCACCCTCGATATATTCGGTCACCACAGCCTTCGTGAGTATCACGGGAATCCCATGGATATCGATAACGCTGGCGGCGTGAAGCAGCCGGTCGAACAACTGGTGCTGCTCGGGGCTGAGCGCCGGGTTTAGAAACCGGTATATCATATCGATGTTGGCCTTGTTGGCCATTAAAAACGCGAGCGCATCCGCATCATCGTAGGTCGTCGTCTTAAAGGTGAGCGACCCGGTATCTTCATGTATCCCAAGTGCAAAAAGCGTTGCCTCGAACGGGGTTATCGGGATGCCTTTATCCCTGATAATGTCGACAAGAATGGTGGTTGTCGCCCCCACCTTCTCCGAGAAATCCCTGGCAATAGGCACATCCTCAGATGTCGGTGGATGATGGTCGAAGATGAATACCTCAACCCCCGGCTTATACGCAAGGTCCTGCAGCTCGCCGAGGCGCCGACCGATTTTCGTATCGACAACGATCAGCCGCGAAACGGTTTTTTTATCTATATATTTGACATCATAGGTTTCGATCACGTCGTCATGCAGCGCCAAAAAATCCCTGACGTTGCGGTTCTGCGCCCCGCCCAGCACGATTTTAGCGTCGGGATAGATTTTCTGGGCCGCGACCATAGCTGCAAACGAATCAAAATCCGTATTTGCGTGACTTACGATTAGTTCCATTATTTATACCAGGGGACGTTGTTTCCTTTGAGTCCTAACTCGTCGAGTTAGGACTCAAAGGAAACAACGTCCC
>NZ_PFNG01000242.1:10351-18447 GCF_002791875.1 Candidatus Aquicultor secundus
TTCTGCGGTAGGGGCAGGTGTAGAGGTCGGTGCTTAGATATTTCTCGCCGCCGTCGGCCAGAATGACCGCTATGTTGCCTTCCTTCATATCTTCGGCCTGGCGAAGCGCCTCGGCTACGGTCGCGCCGGATGAAACGCCGCAGAACAAGCCCTCGATCCTGGCCAGGTCTTTGGCGGTGTCGTAGGCATCATCATCGGTGACGTTTACTTTCTCATGGAGAATGTTAATATCGAATATCGGCGGGATATAGCCTTCGCCAAGGTTACGCAAACCCTGGATTTTATGGTTCGGATACGGCTCGACGCCGACGATTTTCGTGCGGGGGCTCTCCTCGCGCAAGCGGCGGCCTACGCCCATAAGCGTGCCGCCGGTGCCGATGCCGGCAATAAACATATCCAGCGGTTTCACCTGCTCGAGCAGCTCTTTGCCGGTAGTTTCGTAATGCGCGAGCGGGTTGTTCGGGTTTCCGAATTGGTTGATTAAAAAGTACTTCGGGTCGGCCGCAAGTTGGTTGGCCATCTCGATTGCGCCGGGCATCCCCTTGCACCCCTCTGTAAGAAGCAGCTCGGCGCCAAAGGCCATCAATATCTGACGGCGCTCGAGGCTCATGGTCTCGGGCATTACGATGCGCAGTTTGTAGCCTTTAAGCGCGCAAAGCAGCGCGAGGCCGATGCCGGTATTGCCGCTCGTCGCCTCCAGGACGATTTTTTTCTTTGTAAGTTCGCCGCTCTCCTCCGCTTTTTCGATCATGTATTTTGCGATACGGTCTTTTACGGAGCCGCCGGGATTGGCGCTCTCGAGTTTGGCGAATATCTTTACTTTTTTGTGTTTGTTCAGTCGCTTGATCTCGACAACAGGAGTGTTGCCGATTACATCTAGAAGATTATTGCTCACATTAAACCCCTACAGTAAATAGTTGATTATCCGAAACATTACACCTTAATATCACTTTAAAACTTTATTCGATAATTTCATAGATTAAAGGCGGTATTTCATGTGGTGCGGCGGTTATCTCGAACGCATCGTTGACCAAGCCGCTGGTCGCCGCGAGCATATGCGGGTCGTTACTGTGCATCTGGGCCAGCGTATCGCCCGGGCGGACGTAATCCCCCGCTTTCTTAGGAATAATAATGCCCGCACCGTAATCGATTTGGTCACCAAGTTTCGTGCGGCCGGCACCCAGATATCGCGCTGCAACCCCCAACTCTTCCGCGTTTATGCTGCGAATATACCCGGCGGTAGCGACCTCGATCTCCTCGATAAATCGCGCATGCGGCAAGACTCCCCTGGGGTCTTCGATCGCCTCGGGATTACCGCCCTGCGCGACAACCATCTCGGTGAACTTCGCTAAAACCCGGCCTCCCTCAAGGACTTCGCTTAGCTTGCCCATCGCCTCTTGCGTTGTCGGGACAATACCGGCTTTCACCATGAGCTGGGCGCCAAGATTGTAGCAAAGCTCGAGCAGGTCGGCGCCGCCGAATCCCCTCATCGTGTCGATGGCCTCTTCGACCTCCAGCGAGTTTCCGATCGAGAAACCGAGCGGCTGGTTCATGTTGCTGATGACCGCAACGGCCTGCTTGCCAAAGTTTTTCGCGAGAGACACAAGCTCCTGGGCAAGCACTTTGGCCTCATCGAGCGATTTCATGAACGCGCCGGAGCCGGCTTTTACATCAAACACGATAACATCCGCCCCGCCGGCGACCTTTTTGCTAACGATACTGCTCGCAATAAGCGGCACGCTTGAGACGGTTGCGGTAAGGTCGCGCAAAGCGTATATCTTCTTATCCGCAGGGTCGATCTCTTCCGTTTGGCCCATGATGGCGATGCCGATATCGCTTACTTGTTTAATAAACTGTTCCCTGGTCAGATTTACGTTAAACCCCGGAATTGATTCAAGTTTATCCAGCGTACCACCGGTATGCCCAAGACCCCTCCCCGACATCTTTGCGACTTTCAAACCGACCGCCGCCATCATCGGGGCCAGCACCAGTGTCACCTTATCGCCAACCCCACCGGTGCTGTGCTTGTCTACTTTTATGCCCTCTATCGGGCTAAGATCGACTACCTCGCCGCTCTCTACCATAGCTTTTGTAAAGACATATGTTTCCTGGGCATCCATCCCCTTGATATACGCAGCCATCAAAAACGCCGCCATCTGGTAATCCGGGATAGCGCCCGAAACAAACCCGCTGATTAAAGACTCGATCTCATCGCGAGAAAGAGCGCGACCATCCCTCTTTTTCGCCAACACCTTTTCAACCCGCATAGTTCTCCTCCACAATAGTCCGATACAATCGCCGGCAGGATAAGCGGTGCTCTGCCAAAATCTCCCGCCATGAGTATTTAACCATTAACGGCTATCCATACTAAAGCTTCTCTATTAAGCCTAGGCCAAGATATTGATTTCGGCAACTTAAAGCTACTGTTTGGATTCCATAATCCGCCGGGATTTACACATCCAACATCGAGCTACCGAATAAAGGAGAGAGGTAGTGCCCGGCCATTTGCATCAGGGTTGGTTGCGGAGGATCATTTTTTACCTCAAGATCTGCGGTAGCCACAACCCGCCCGGCCTGGTATGAAACCACCCTTCCAAGAACAGCGCCTTTCTTAACCGGAACCGGAATATCCTGCGCATAGTGTGTTTCCGTATATACGGGAAGCGTGTGTCTCACGGCTGCGCTTGCATTCTCTTTGGCGACCAAATCAAGCTTTTGACCGTAGGGTGAGGTTATCGTCTTATAAACAACGCCCGCCGATGTAAGTTGCCGTTCTCTGTAAAGGCTAAAACCGTAATTAAGTAACGCGGCCGATTGCGCAAACATATTCGGCCGCCATTTTTCGCCGAGCACCACAGTTATCAACGACACATCCCCCTTGGTCGCTGAGGATACAAGGCAATTTTTGGCACGGTTCGTAAATCCTGTCTTAACCCCTGTCGCCCCGGAATAGGTATACAAGAGCTTATTGTGCGTGGTAACGACCTGAGAACCACGCAATCTCCAGCCCTTTGTGGAAACGATCTGCGAAAACGTCGGATTCCTCAAAGCGTACCTGGCGATGAGCGCAAGGTCATACGCCGTCGTATAATGAGTCGGGCTATCGAGGCCGTGCGGGTTATCGAAATGCGTACGATTCGCGCCGATTTCGGCCGCCTTTTTATTCATCATGTCTGCGAAGTTGCCGACCGAGCCGCCGACATGGTCGGCTATTGCGACCGCGGCATCGTTCGCCGATGGCAACATAAGCGCATACAACAAATCCCTTAGCGTCATATGCTCGTTTTTGGCGAGACCTATGCCCCCCTGCGCCCCGGGCCCGAGCGCATCCGCGTTGACGGTTACTATGTCATCGAGATTACCGTGCTCGATGGCAACCAGCGCGGTCATTATCTTTGTCGTGCTCGCCATCGCGCGCCTGATGCTCGAATTCCTTCTCCACAGCACATCGCCTGTTTTTGCATTGATAAGCATGGCCGACCCGGCTGTAACAGTAGGTTGTCGAGGCAGGCCCGCCACGCTCTGCTGTGTTGCCGCAACCGCACTTGCAGCGCCGGCGAACGCAATGCCCCACGATGATGTGATTACCGTTATAAGTAATGTGATTGTTACTAGAATAGAAATATGTCGCTTCATTTTTCACCAACCTAACGTAGTAATTTTTGCATGATACGATGTAGTGGCAGAAAATGGAAGCTTCAAGCGGTGTGCAGGAGGACAACTAAGCGCCGCCCCGTTATAGTTCTCACGCAGTTAAGCTATGGGTGTATCTTATTTTCATCTTGACTGACTGTATTCAGGTACATATACTTTACTTGCTAAATTATTTATTTAGTAAGTATTAGTAAATCGAAACCGTTGCAGGTAAGAGAAGTGGATAAAGAACAAATTACGGAACGCGCCCGCGAACTGCAAAGCGCTATGAACATGTTCCGGCGCACTAATTTCATAACCAAGGACAACTCGGGGTTGCGGCACTCCGAGAAATACTTCATGTGGCTTCTCGCCACCCTGAACAAGGGAGCGCCCGTAATGCCATCAGAGGCCGCAAAGGAATTGAATGTTACTTTAGCGGCAATAACCCACTACATTAATTCACTCGAGAAACAGGGATACGTAACGAGATCGTCATCGCCCGAAGATAGGCGTGTGGTTTTTGTCAGCCTTTCCGATAAAGGCGCAGAGATGGTTGCCGCCATGAGAGAAAAACACTCCGAAAAGATATATGGACTTGTCGAATACTTGGGAGATAAAGATAGCTCTGAACTCATCGCTTTGATGACTAAGATATCTAAGTATGTCAAGAAAAAGAGTGATGCGTAAAACGTGACAAAATTATTAAAGTATCTGAAACCATACACTTTGATGGTAATTGCCGTACTCGCTTTAACGTTTGGCCAGGTAATGGCGGATCTTCAACTACCTGACTATATGGCGCAAATCGTAAATAAAGGTATCGTCCGCCAAAACAATTCTCTTATTTTCAATACGGGATTTCGCATGTTACTTATCTCTTTGTTGGGAGGCGCGTGTGCCGTTGGCGTCGGCTTCCTGGCATCCCGGGTGGCAACCGGCGTTTCGATGAATGTGCGCGAAAAAGTCTTCGCAAAGGTAGAAAGCTTTTCGCTAAGAGAATTTGACAAGTTCTCGACGGCCTCCCTTATAATCCGTTCGACTAATGATATCCAGCAATTACAGATGGTATTGATAATGTTGCTACGGATGGTGCTTATGGCCCCGCTCATGGGTGTTGGCGCCGTGTTTAAGGCTTATGCTTTGGCGCCTTCAATGACGTGGATAATAGCCCTCGCAATTACCGTAATGGTCGGTATGATGATAGTTCTTTTTGCAATCGCAATGCCGAGATTTAAACTGCTGCAGCAGCTTGTCGATAAGCTCAATCTAGTGACGCGGCAAAACCTTACCGGCCTCCGCGTTATACGGGCTTTTAACGCAGAAAAGCACGAAGAGGCAAATTTTGAAAAAGCAAATGTCGAGCTTACCGGGGTCAATCTTTTTGTAAACCGTCTCATGGTGATCATGCAGCCCATGATGATGCTTATCTTTAATCTTACCGCCGTCGCCGTGATATGGGTCGGTTCGCATATGATCGACACGGGAAACCTCATGATCGGCGATATGATAGCTTTTATGCAGTATGCGATGCAGGTGATTATGTCGTTCTTATTCATCTCGTTTATCTTTATAATGGTGCCCCGCGCCTCCGTATCCGCACAGCGGGTGGCCGAAGTCATCGATACCGAGCCGCTGATAAAAGATCCACAGAACCCGATTGCTTTTCCTGTAGATACGAGAGGGCTTATCAAGTTTGACGATGTCACGTTTTCCTATCCCGGCGCCGACTCGCCCGTTTTGCAAAACATCTCGTTTACTGCAGGGCCGGGAGAAACGACCGCATTTGTCGGCAGCACCGGAAGCGGAAAATCAACGCTTATTAATCTAATCCCCCGCTTCTATGATGTAACCGGCGGCCGGGTGCTCGTAAACGGCATCGACATTCGAAACGTCACCCAAGAGGATTTATGCGAGAAGATAGGCTACGTACCGCAAAAGGGTGCTCTATTCTCAGGAACGGTAAGCAGCAACATAAAATACGGCGTTCCGGACGCATCGGACGAAGAGATGCACGCGGCCGCAAAAATCGCCCAGGCCTCTGAGTTTGTCGAGAACCTTGAGGATAAATTCGCAACGCCGATCGCACAAGGCGGCACGAACGTCTCCGGCGGCCAAAAACAGCGCCTTGCAATCGCGAGAGCGCTTATTAAGAAACCGGAAATATACATATTCGACGACAGCTTCTCAGCGCTCGATTTTAAAACAGATGCCGCACTTCGAGAAGCGCTTAATGATGAAACAAGAAAGGCAACGGTACTGATTGTAGCGCAGCGGATCGGCACGATTATGAATGCCGACAAGATCATCGTCCTCGATGGCGGCAAAATCGTAGGTACGGGCCGGCATAAAGAACTAATAGAGAGTTGCGACGTCTATAAAGAGATCGCCTCCTCACAACTATCCGAGGAGGAGTTAGAAGGGATACTGGGGGAGGAACTAGCATGAGCGATCGCAATGCCGCACCCCCGCAAAAGCCCGGAGGCCCCGGTCCCTTTGGAGGCTCTGGCCCCCGGCCCGGAGGCAGGGGGCCATTTGGCGGCCATGGCCCCATGATGCAGGGCGGCGAAAAAGCTAAAAACTTCAAGGGCACGATGAGCAATCTTATTACATATATGCGTCCGTTTTGGGTTTCGATCATAATCGTGCTCGTGTTTGCCATCGCCAGTACGGTCTTCACGATTGTAAGCCCGAGAATCCTTGGAAACATAACAAACCAGGTGGTCAACGACTATACCAATAGGGCGCTCTACGATCAAATCACCTCAAAACTGCCTAAGGGCGTGACACTTCCCCCCGGAACAACCGGTGCGGAACTATTAAAACAGGCCCCGCCGGCGATGCTTAAAAAGATACCGGCCAATAAGTTGGCGACGATTAAAGCGCTCGATTTCTCCAAGCGGCCCGGTATTAATTTTCAAAAGATCGCGGATATCGCCTTATTGCTGATCGTCTTATATCTATTGAGCACGCTCTTCAGCTACATTCAAGGTTGGATTATGTCCGGCGTATCACAAAAAATCACGTACCGATTCCGAAGAGATATCTCTGAGAAAATCAACCGCATGCCGCTTAAATACTTTGATACTAAAACACACGGCGAAGTATTAAGCCGCGTGACCAATGACGTTGAGACAGTGAGTCAAACGCTCAACCAGAGCATGACGCAAATCGTCACTTCAATAACCATGATTGTCGGCATCCTCGGTATGATGTTCTCCATAAGCTGGCTTTTGACGTTGGTTACGCTTGTTATTCTTCCGTTTAGCTTCGGTTTTATCGGCGCGGTTGTGAAGAGGTCGCAAAAACATTTTAGGAACCAGCAAGCGACTCTGGGCAAGCTTAACGGTCATGTCGAAGAAATGTACTCCGGGCACAATGTGATGAAGGTCTTCAACGGAGAAAAACGCTCTATTGAAAAGTTTCAGACAATTAATAGGGGCCTCTATGAGAGCGCGTGGAAATCCCAGTTTCTTTCCGGCTTGATGTTTCCGATTATGAACTTTATCGGCAACCTGGGGTTCGTTGGCGTCTCCGTGGTCGGCGGCTGGCTTGCAATTAGGGGCAGCATCAATATAGGTGACATCCAGGCATTTATTCAATACGTGCGCCAATTCAATCAACCGATCTCGCAGACAGCAAATGTGGCAAACATACTTCAATCAACCGCTGCGGCGGCCGAACGCGTATTCGAGTTTCTGGGTGAAGAAGAAGAGATTCCCCAGGCCGAACAACCGGTTGAGATTAAATCAGTTAAGGGCGCCGTCGAATTCGATAATGTGGTATTCGGTTACAACCCCGAAAAAACCATCATAAAAGGCTTCACGGCAAGCATACAACCGGGCCAAAGAATCGCCATTGTCGGCCCGACCGGCGCGGGCAAAACAACAATGGTCAATCTGCTCATGCGCTTTTACGATGTCAACCAGGGCTCGATTAAGATTGACGGCATAGACATCCGCGACATGAGGCGCTCTGGCGTCAGAAAAATGTTCGGGATGGTTTTGCAAGACACCTGGCTGTTTAACGGCACTATCAAAGAAAACATCGCCTATAGCAATCCTGAGGCGACCGACGAGGAAATCCTGGCGGCGGCCAAGGCGGCCCACGTCGACCGCTTTGTGCACTCACTTCCGAACGGATACGACATGGTGCTCAACGAAGAGGCGGATAATGTTTCCCAGGGCGAAAAGCAGCTTCTTACGATAGCGCGGGCTCTCCTTGCAAATCCGCCGATGCTTATTCTCGACGAGGCCACAAGCTCGGTCGACACAAGAACCGAAGTGCTTATACAAAAAGCAATGGAAACCTTAATGGAAGGCAGAACCAGCTTTGTTATCGCACACAGGCTGTCGACCATTAGAGACGCCGACCTGATACTCGTCATGGATAACGGCAACATTGTGGAGCAAGGCACCCATAATGAGCTACTTTCAGCAAACGGTTTCTACGCCTCGCTCTAC
>NZ_PFNG01000174.1:0-227 GCF_002791875.1 Candidatus Aquicultor secundus
GCCTGATTTTAATTTTATCGATCATATTCGTCCCCCTTGAATTGATAATCTAGTAGCATGCTACTGATTATACTGTAAGCCGTGGGCTTAGGCTATCACTTGGGGACTAACTTGTGGGATTGTGCATCAATGCGGGCAGGATGTGGCTCTCTGGAACCAGGAGTATCTAAGCTTAGACCCTCCTGCACATGTAGAAGGTTTCTGCGCCCAAGATTCTTCAGTCGCAT
>NZ_PFNG01000174.1:273-8282 GCF_002791875.1 Candidatus Aquicultor secundus
CTTCAGAATGACATCTAGCGATTAGGCTTACTAAAACCCCTAGTTAGACCGCCCTAATCGCTATTCTTTAATTCGGACCTTCTTGCCCTCAATGGCAAGGGCGTCCTCGCAGTAGAATTTAACGGCGCGGGGATACAGCACGTGTTCGACGGTGTGGATTTTTTGGGCGAGGGTGTTTTCGGTGTCGTCCTCGGCGATTGAAACGGCTTCTTGCAGGATAATAGGGCCTTCGTCGAAGATCTCGTTTGCGAAGTGGACCGTAACACCGGTCACTTTAACCCCATAATCCAGGGCGTCTTTGATGCCGTGGGCGCCGGGAAACGATGGCAAGAGCGCCGGGTGCAGGTTTAAGACTTGATTCGGGTAGGCGTCGAGGACTTCCGGACCCAGCAGGCGCATGTAGCCGGCCATTACGACAAGCTCGACATCGTGCTCCTTTAATGCGTTAAGGATGGCCATGTTGTAGAAGAATTCATCCGGATAGTCTTTACGCACAAGTACGACCCCCGGGATGCCGTGATTCGCGGCCCTGGTCAGACCATACGCATCCGCCTTGTTGCTGATGACAACCGCAACCTCGGCGGGCAGATAGCCACTTTCGCATTTGTCGATAATCGACTGCAGATTGCTGCCGCTGCCCGAGATCAAGACGCCCAACCGGGTCTTCCTGTTAGACATACCTGACCTCACCGCCCCCTTTGGTAATCGTGCCAATTTCAAAAACTGACTCGCCCTCTTGAGCCAGCAGAGCCATGGCCTCTTTAACGTGGGCTGGATCAAGCACCACGACCATGCCTATCCCTAAGTTAAAGGTGCGGCGCATCTCGTCAAAGAAAACTGCGCCCTCGTGCTGGATGAACTCGAAGATTGGCGGTACCGGCCAAGAGCCTACCCTAAGTGCGGCATCCACTGTCGCCGGCAGTATCCTCGGGATATTATTCGTCAAACCGCCCCCCGTTATGTGGGCAAGGCCCTTTACGGGGTAGATTTGGATGAGTTTTAAAATGCTTTTTACGTAAATTCTCGTAGGGGCAAGGATGGCCTCGCCGAGGCTTGTCGACCCCTCCCAATACGACTGGCCAAGCTTGAGTTCCCTTGTCTCGATGAGCTTTCGTATGAGCGAATAGCCGTTGCTATGCGGGCCGGTCGAGGCCAAGCCGAGAATCGCATCGTCCTCGGCGATACCCTCACCCGTAATGATGTTGTCTTTATCGACAATTCCCACGGCAAAGCCCGCGAGGTCATATTCGCCGGGCGCATAAAAGCCCGGCATCTCGGCGGTCTCCCCACCGAGAAGCGCGCAGCCGGCCTGGCGGCAGCCCTCGGCGATTCCCCCGATGACGGCGGCGGTTTTTTCCGGCTCAAGTGAGCCGGTTGCAAAGTAATCCAGGAAAAACAGGGGCTCGGCCCCCTGCACCAGGATATCGTTTACGCACATGGCGACAAGATCGATGCCGACCGTGTTATGAATATCAAGCTCGTGGGCTACCCTTAGTTTGGTGCCGACCCCATCGGTGCCCGATACCAGGACCGGCTTTTTATAGCGGTCTTTATCGATCCCAAACAGCCCGCCAAAGCCCCCGATATCGGTTAAAACGCCCGGTCGAAATGTCGAGCGGACCGATTTCTTTATAAGTTCAACAACATGCTCGCCGGCTTCGATATCCACGCCGGCATCCTTGTAGGTGAGACCTTTTTTCTGGGTATCAGCTTTATCAGCCATTTATCTTTGATTCTTCCTCTTCGAGCATCATCTTGGTTATCTTTAAGTCATCCGGCACATCTATGGGGTAGACGCCGTCGAAGCACGCCAGGCAGAAGTTCTCACGGACGTTCTCGGTGGATTTTACCAGCCCTTCAATACTGAGGTAGCCTAAACTATCCGCGCCGATGAACTGGCGTATCTCTTCGATCTCATTGTTCGCTGCGATGAGCTGGCCCCGGTCGGCCGTATCGATGCCGTAGAAGCAGGGCCACTTGGTCGGCGGCGAGCTTACCCGCATATGAACTTCTCTCGCGCCCACCCCACGAAGCATCTCGACAAGTTTTTTGCTGGTGTTACCGCGAACGATGCTGTCGTCGACGACAACGATCCGTTTATCTCTGATAACCTCGCACAGAGGATTGAGTTTTAGTTTTATTCCCGCCTGGCGGACGGTCTGAGTCGGCTGGATAAAGGTGCGCCCGATATAGCGGTTCTTGACCAAACCTTCACGGTACGGCAGGCCCGATTGCTGGGAGTAGCCGATTGCCGCCGGTACACCCGAATCCGGAACCCCGATGACAAGATCGGCATCCGCAGGCGCCTCTTTGGCAAGCTCTACGCCCATGGTCTCGCGGGCGCTATAGAGGAGCCTATCAAAAAGCCTGGTGTCGGGGCGGGCAAAGTAGATGAACTCAAAGATGCAGAGCGAAAGCTTCTTCGGCTCTACCGCCTGGACGCTTCGCAACCCGTTCTCATCGATAATCACCAGTTCACCCGGGTTAACGTCGCGCATGTAATCGGCGTCTATGATATTAAGCGCGCAACTCTCGGAGGCAACCGCAAAGTTTTTGCCGAGTTTCCCGATGGCGAACGGGCGTATACCGTACGGGTCGCGAATCGCGAAGAGCTGACTTTCGGTCATAATGGCCACCGAATAAGCGCCCTCCAGCTGCTTCATCGTTTCTATTATCGCGCCTTCGATCCCTTTATCCGCAAAGGATGCGATAAGAGATGCGATGACCTCGCTGTCGCTTGTAGAGCGAAACCGCTGCCCGTTTTTGCTCAGCATGGTGCGAAGCTCTTTCGTGTTGGTTAGGTTTCCGTTGTGGGCAAGGGCGATGCTGCCCTCTCTAAATGCCTTGTAGATGGGCTGTGCGTTCTCCCAGTGGCTTGACCCGGTGGTCGAATAGCGGGTATGCCCGATGGCGACGTCTCCGATGAGGCACGCCAAATTTTTCTCGTTGAAAACTTGGGGGACGAGCCCCATGTCCTTATAGGTGATAATAGTGTCGCCGTCCCCGACCGCAATGCCGGCGCTCTCCTGGCCCCGGTGCTGCAGGGCGTGCAGACCAAAGTAGGTAAGCTTGCTTACGTCGTGCCCCGGTGCATACACACCGAAGACACCGCAGGCTTCTTCTGGTTTATCCGGACGGTCGTAATCGTAATCAACGTCAAAACTCAAAACTAAATGCTCCTTAAGAGTTTACCTTATTGATTTTACCATATCAAATATTAGGGCCCGATAATAGCCCGGCTACCGTGCTTTTCACCTTTTCTAAAGCTCTCTTTTTACATACTCGACAGCGTTTTTGAAGATCGCGAGGCCGTCGCCTTCATCGGGGAGGTCTTTTCTTGTCCAGTTGGGGTGTTGGGTGCGCTGGATGTAGTTTTCGGGATGGGGCATCATGCCGAAGATTCGCCCGGTTTCATCGCAGATGCCGGCGATGTGGGCGACCGAACCGTTCGGGTTGACCGGGTAGGTGCCGAACTCGCCGGTTTCATCGACGTACCGCACCACGACCTGGCCGTTTTCCTGCAGGCGCGTTAAGACCTCGTCGTCACGCGGGATGAACTTTCCCTCGCCGTGGCAGATCGGTACATAAATACCCTTTTCGATTCCCCTGGTAAAGACGCATTTCGACTCGGGATTAACTTTTAAATTAACCCAGCGGTCTTCGAATTTGCCGGAATCGTTGTTGGTGAGCGTCACATCCTGGCGCATGTAGTCTCCGTCAATGCCGGGCAGCATCCCGAGCTTTACCATCACCTGGAACCCGTTGCACACGCCAAGGATCAGTTTCCCGTCAGCGATAAACTGCAGCAGATCATCCTTAAGCTTGTACTTTAGCTTGTTGGCCAGGACTTTCCCCGAGGCGATGTCGTCGCCAAACGAGAACCCGCCGGGAAGCATCAGTATCTGGTAATCGGCAAGGTGCTTTGTGCCGTCGGCTATGTCGTTGATATGCACCCGCTCGGCCTCGGCCCCCGCCAGGGTAAAGGCATCTTGTGCGTCTTTGTCCCGGTTGATTCCCGCCGCGAGCAGGACGAGCACTCTTGGTTTATCACCAGACTTATTACTTAGATTATTTCTTAGATTATTTCTTGGGTTATTTCTTAGGGTATTATTCAGATTATTAGTCATTTACTATCACCACCTGAGAGGCGCTTTAAAGGCCTCTTTCAGTTCGTCTATCGATGCATCTATCAAGGCCGTCCCGCCGTGTCCTGTGGCGGTAAACCGGCCTTCCTGCGTGACTTCGCCCACCGCGGCAAACGTGCGACCGGCCATCGCGGCCTCAAAGGCCTGCGCGTTCTCGGGCGAGACGGTCACGATAAAACGGCTGTTTGATTCGGAGAAGAGCACTCTTACGCCCTCCGTCGCTTCTGAGGCCGGGGTCTTGCTGATATCGATCATCATGCCAAGCCCGCCGGCAAAGGCGCTCTCTGCGGCCGCAACCGCGATTCCGCCCTCCGAGCAATCATGGCAGGATGCGACAAGACCTTTTTCGATCGCCGTATGGAGCGACTTGTAAAGTGCAAGCGCCTCGTTGGTATCTACCTTGGGCACCCGGTTTCCTTTAACGCCGCTCAGCATATAGAAATGCGAACCGCCGAGTTCGTCATGGGTTTCGCCCAGGACGTAGACGA
Organism: Candidatus Aquicultor secundus; assembly: GCF_002791875.1. Taxonomy (NCBI): domain Bacteria; kingdom Bacillati; phylum Actinomycetota; class Candidatus Aquicultoria; order Candidatus Aquicultorales; family Candidatus Aquicultoraceae; genus Candidatus Aquicultor; species Candidatus Aquicultor secundus. Next base: position 4,907 of record NZ_PFNG01000174.1, read on the forward strand.
TATCGCCCGCTTTTTTGGCATCCATGGTGACCGCTTTCTCAACGTCGCCGATTACACCCATCGCCGAGATGAGAAGCGTCGGCGGGATTGCGATCGTCCGGTTTTCCAGGCGGTATTCGTTGTGAAAGCTGTCTTTGCCCGAGATAAAAGGTGTCCCCAAGCCGACCGCAGTATCGTAGCACCCTTTCGTGGCGCGTACCAGTTGTGCGAGCTTGTGGTCGCCGTCCGGGTTGGCCTCGGAGAGAATCGGGTTGCCCCAGCAAAAGTTATCCAGAATTGCGACGCGCTCGGGGTCGCCGCCCACCGCAACGATGTTTCGAACCGCCTCGTCGATCGCCGAGGCCGCCATCCGGTAGGTATCGATCTCGCCGTATTTAGGGTTGATGCCGTTGGATACCACGATGCCGCGCTTGGAAGAAACCAGCGGGCGGATGACCGAGGCATCCGATGGCCCATCGTTTGCCATACCGACCAGCGGTTTTACTACGCTTCCGCCTTGCACCTCGTGGTCGTACTGGCGGATGACCCACTCCTTGGAGCAGACGTTAAAACTGCCGAGGATGTTCATAAGGGCATCATTTAGTTCTTTGGTAATATCATTAGTAAGATCATTAGTAAGATCTTCGGTGTGGCCATCGGCGGCATACTCGGGCTCTTGCTCAAGCGTTGGTCGCCAGGTAGCGGTTAGCTCTAGACCGGGAAGGCCTTCGTGTACGAAATCCATATCCAGGTATAAAACTGTTTTCTTATCATATTTAACGTGAACTTTGCCGGTATTTGCAAACGTGCCGATAACCGTGGCTTCGACATCGCGCCTGCGGCAAAGGTCCATAAACGCATCGATTTTTTCCGGTGGGACGGCGACCGTCATGCGCTCCTGGGATTCGGATACCCAGAGCTCCCAGGGCTGCAGGCCCGCATACTTGGTCGGGGCTTTCTCGAGGTCGACCTCGCAGCCGCCGCAAAACTCGCTCATCTCACCCACCGAGGATGAGAGGCCGCCCGCGCCGTTGTCGGTTATCGCCCTGTAAAGGTCCATCTCGCGCGCCTCGCGCAACGCGTCCTGCATCTTGCGCTGGACGATGGGGGCGCCGATCTGCACTGCGGCGGAGGATGTCCCTTCATCCAATGCCACCGAGGAGAACGTCGCGCCGTGGATGCCGTCTTTTCCGATGCGACCGCCCACCATTACTATGAGGTCTCCCGGATTTACCGTCTTTACGTGGGACGGCTTGCCGTTTATCTCTTTTTTCATAAGACCGCCGGTACCGCAATAAACCAGCGGGTTGTAAACGTAAGCCTCGTCGAAGAGGATAGCGCCGTTTACCGTCGGGATTCCGATCTTGTTGCCGCCGTCCTCAACGCCCTTGCGCACGCCTTTAAAGATGCGCTTTGGATGCAATACGGATGCCGGAAGCTGCTCGTATGGGAAGTCCGGGGGACCGAAGCAGAAAACGTCGGTGTTAAAGATAAGCTCCGCCCCGATGCCTGTGCCCATGGGGTCGCGGTTGACGCCGACGATGCCGGTCACCGCGCCGCCGTAGGGGTCGAGCGCCGAGGGGTGGTTGTGCGTTTCGACTTTAAAGACCATATTGTGCTCGCCGTCGAAGTCGACCACGCCCGCATTGTCGACAAAGACCGAGACCAGCCAGTCTTTTTTCTTTGCTATCTCTTCGGTCGCCTTGCGGATATATGTCTTAAAAAGGCTCTCGATTTTCTCGGTTTTTTCGCCTTCGGTGTACTCGATGGTCGCGTTAAATATCTTGTGCTTGCAGTGCTCGGACCAGGTTTGCGCAAGCATCTCGAGTTCTATGTCGGTCGGGCGGGTGCTTAAGCCCACCTTCTCACGCTCGGCCTTAACTCTCTCATCCTTGAAGTAGTCGCGGATGATCCGCATCTCGGCAAGGTTGAGCGAAAGCACACCTTTTCTGCTTATCTCAAGAAGCTCCTCGTCGGAGACATCGAGATCGACCTCGGCGACTTTCGGGTCAAACTTCGTGCTGCGCGAAAGCGCCGTCACTTTTTTAACCGTTGCCTGGATGTCGTCGCCGGTTTGCCAGATCTGGTAGTGCTCGATGAGCGGGTTGGCAAGGAGGCCAACGCAGATTTTCTCGGCATCGTCCCTTGTGACCGAACCGGTGATCAGATAGAGTTTTGAGGTATGTACCGAGCCATCTTCGGGAAACTTAATCCCGAGCAGATCCTCGATTCCCTCGATGGCGGTCGCCGCAACGTTGTCGGTGACACCCGGTTTGTAGCCGACTTCGATTGCTACCGAAAACGGGCGCTTAAAGCTCTCGTTTATCTTAACAACCTGGGTGATGGGATCGGTGAGCAGGTCCTTTGCGATTGAGATGACCTGTTTTTGGGTAAAGTTCGCATCTATCGTATAAATATTAAGAGACTGGACCGACTCGACATCGATCAGCAAGTCTTCAATTATTTGTTTTCGAACAGCGTTTCCATGGGCATCGGTGATCCCGGCCCTAAGAGCGACTTCAATCCGCCACATCTAGAAGTTGCCACCCTCTTTTGATGTCCCCGTAACGCGCGCCAGGACCTCCCGGTAGGCCTCTTCAACCCGTCCGAGGTCACGCCTAAAGCGATCCTTATCCATCTTTTCGCCCGTCTTCTTATCCCATAGGCGGCAATTATCCGGGGAAAGCTCGTCGCCTAACATCATGACGCCGTCTTTTAAGCCGAACTCGAGCTTGTAATCAACCAGGGTGAGCCCCAACTGGTCGAAGAAACGCACGAGGACGTCATTTACTTTCAAGCCCGTCTCGCGCATCTCTTTAATCTGCTCTTTGGTGGCGATGCCGAGTTCTGCGATATGGTCTTCGTTTATCATGGGGTCGCCGAGATCGTCTCGCTTATAGTAGAACTCCACGATGGTGTTCTTAAGCGGCACGCCCTCGTCGTAACCAAGCCTCTTGGAGAGACTTCCCGCGGCGATATTGCGCACAACCACCTCAACCGGAACCATGTCGAGTTTGTCGGTGAGCATGGTTCGATCGTTGATCAGCTCTCTATAATGAGTGCGCACGCCCTGGTTCTCGAGAAGCGTGAAAAGGGCCGCCGAAATCCGCGCGTTCATCGAGCCCTTCCCGGCTATCTGGCCTTTTTTCTTGCCGTCAAACGCGGTCGCGTCGTCTTTAAACTCATGGATGACCGCACTCGGGTCATCGGTTGAATATAGCTTTTTTGCCTTTCCTTCATAGAGTTGATCTTGCTTTTGTACCATGTGTTCACCTCTGACTTCGGCTCCTCGAGCCGGTTTATTTCGCTCCTTCATATTACCTGTAAGTTGGTGCTTTTTCAAATGGGAGTTTCTCTTGTAGCTGCCAGCTCTCAGCTACATCCACGTAATGAATGG
>NZ_PFNG01000026.1:0-231 GCF_002791875.1 Candidatus Aquicultor secundus
CGCCGCATTCCCTGATTCAAACGCTTCATACCGTTCAGGAGACGTTTGGTTTTCTGGATGAAGAGGCCATGAGATACATGGCGGCGGCGCTGCGTGTGCCATTAAGCCAGGTCTACGGTGTTGCGACGTTTTATTACTTCTTCACATTAAAACCGCCGGGAGAGCATACCTGCACCGTCTGTACCGGAACGGCGTGTTACATCAAAGGCGCCGAGGATCTGCTGCGTGCGG
>NZ_PFNG01000026.1:341-472 GCF_002791875.1 Candidatus Aquicultor secundus
CGAGAAGAAAGGGATGCTCGGGCGCAACATCGGCGGCACCACCTTTAGCTTCGATATCGAGCTGCGCTACGGCGCGGGCGCATTCGTCACCGGAGAGGAGACGGCGCTCATCGCCTCGGTCGAGGGGCAGC
>NZ_PFNG01000026.1:498-8600 GCF_002791875.1 Candidatus Aquicultor secundus
AGCCGACCCTCATCAACAACGTCGAGACGTTTGCCAATATACCGCCCATCATCCGAAACGGCGGCGACTGGTTCGCCTCCATCGGCACCGAGAAAAGCAAAGGGACCAAGGTGCTCTCCCTGGTCGGCAGGATAAATAGCGTAGGCCTCATCGAGGTACCGCTCGGTATAACGCTTCGTGAGATCATCTACGACCTCGGCGGCGGCATCCCCGAGGGACGCAAGTTCAAAGCGGTGCAGACCGGTGGCCCGTCGGGCGGCTGCATCCCCGAGGAGCATCTGGATTTACCGGTCGACTACGAGTCGCTGATGCAGGCCGGCTCAATTATGGGATCGGGCGGCATGATCGTCATGGACGAGACCTCCTGTATGGTCGATGTGGCCAAATACTTTATGGATTTCTGCAAATCGGAAGCGTGCGGCAAGTGCATCCCCTGCCGGGTGGGCACCGTTCAGATGCATCATATCCTGGAGAAAATAACCAACGGTACGGCGACTACGGCCGACCTGCCGATGCTCGAAGAGCTCTGCGACCTGGCAAAACACGCCAGCCTCTGCGGTCTCGGGCAATCGGCGCCAAACCCGGTGTTGAGCACGCTGCGCTACTTCCGCGACGAGTACATTACCCATATCGAAGAGAGGCGATGCCCGGCCGGGGTGTGCAAGTTCAAAGACGCCGGCAGCTTTAGAGAAGCCGTGGAGGTGAAGCGATGAGACCGGAATCCGCTCGGCAAGAGCTACGTGTTAAGACGCTGAAGATAGATGGCCGCGACCTCGCCGGTCGTGAAGACCAGACCATTTTGAACGTGGCGCGCGAAAACCACATACGCATCCCCACCCTGTGCCAGTTCGAGGGGTTGACGAATTATGGGAGCTGTCGCCTGTGTCTGGTCGAGATAAAGGGCGTGGCGAAGCTCTTGACCTCATGCACCACCTATATCTGGGAAGGCATGGAGGTCACAACGAACTCGGAGCGATTGGTTCAGTATCGCAGGATGCTCCTCGAGCTTTTCTTTGCCGAGAGAAACCACATCTGCTCTATCTGCGTGGCGAACAGAAACTGCGCACTGCAAGGTCTCGCCTTAGAACTGGGCATCACGCATATCCGCTATCCCTACCTCTATCCGGGCCTCGGGGTCGACTCTACGCACGATAAGTTCGTCCTCGATCACAACCGCTGCATCCTATGCACCCGCTGCATCCGGGCGTGCTCGGAAATCGAGGGGGCCAATACCTTAGGCATGAAGCGGCGCGGCGTTAACGACCAGATCATTACCGACCTCGACCAGCCCTGGGGCACATCGCCAACCTGCACGAGCTGCGGCAAGTGCGTAAACGTCTGCCCGGTCGGGGCCATCTACGAGCGGGGCATGTCGATTGCCGAGGGGCGGCGCGAGCACACATTCTTGCCGCTTTTGCGGATTATGAGGGGTGAGCGCTAATGGCGAAACGGCAAACGGGGTCATCGCAGGCAGGCAAATCGCAAGCGAAAAAAGCAATGGAAAAACCGGCTGAAAAACCAAAGGTAGCGACAGTGTGGCTTGACGGCTGTTCGGGGTGTCATATGTCTCTCTTCGATATGGACGAGAGGTTGCTCGAGTTGGCTGAAAAGATGGATGTCGTATACAGCCCGCTCGTCGACACCAAGGAATATCCACAGGATGTCGATGTCGCGCTCGTCGAGGGGGCTGTCGGAAGCGAAGAGGACCGTCGCAGGCTTCTCACAATCCGCGAGCGCACGAAAACCCTCGTCTCGCTCGGCGACTGCGCGGTGACCAGCAATATCGTGGCGTACCGGAACCCGCACAAAGTCGTAGATCTCTTAAATGAAGTTTTTCTCGAAAACGCGAGCATCGGCTCGAAAATCCCCAAGGAGAGCGTCCCGGCGCTGCTGCCCTACGCCGTGCCGTTGCACGAGGTCGTGGGCGTGGACGTGTTCATACCGGGGTGCCCGCCCTCGGCGGATTTAATCCATGAAGTTATAAGCGAGCTGCTGGAGGGGCGTATGCCGGAGATCAGAAACCGGTTCGGATAGGAGGAGTAATCGGTGCAAAAGGATATCGTAATAGCGCCTGTAACCCGCATCGAGGGGCACGCGAAAATAACAATTCACCTGGATAACGAGGGGCACGTCGAGGACGCCCGCCTTCACCTTACGCAGTTTCGCGGCTTCGAGAAGTTCTGCGAGGGCCGCCCTTTCTACGAGCTGCCGTTCATCATGCAGCGCATCTGCGGCATCTGCCCGGTAAGCCACGCCACCGCCTCGTCGAAAGCCTGCGACGCCATCTTGTCGGTCAAGATCCCAGAGACCGGGCTCCTGCTGAGGCGAATCGCCAACCTCGCCCAGGTCATCCAGTCCCATGCCTTAAGCTTCTTCTACCTCTCCTCCCCCGACCTTCTTTTCGGCATGGACGCAGACCCGGCCAAGCGCAGCCTCTTCGATGTCGCCGCCGCCAACCGCCAACTCGCGCTCGACGGCATCTACCTGCGTAAATTCGGCCAGCAGGTCATCGCGCATATGGCAAGCACCGGAAAGCGCGTTCACCCCGGCTGGATAGTCCCCGGCGGCGTCGCCACGCCCCTTTCTTCGGATGCTCATAAAGAGATACGAGAGATGTTGCCCGAAGCCATGGCTGCCATACGCCGTACGCTCGACTGGTTCAAACGCTCGATGGAGAACTTTCGCGACGAAATCCGCACTTTTTCGAACTACCCCACCTATTTTGTAGGGATTGTTGGCAAGGACGGCGCGTTGGAATACACGGATGGGTTGATGCGGATCGTAAACTCAAGCGGGAAGGTTGTCGCCGACGGCATCGACCCGGTGGAGTATCAGGATTATATCGGGGAGATGGCTGAAGACTGGTCGTATATGAAATTCCCGTATTATAAGGCATCGCCGCCGCCCGACAACGCTTTTAGGGTCGGCCCGTTGGCCCGACTGAATATTGTTGATAAGGTCGATATGCCTCTGGCCGCCCAGGAGTGGACCGAGTTTCGCTCGCTTGAGCGCGGCGTTGTTTTGAGTTCGTTCCATTATCACTATGCGCGGTTGATTGAGATACTTTATTGTGTTGAGAAAATGGGCGCATTGTTGGATGAGCCGTACGTGTTGGGCAGGCGCATCAGGGCAAAAGCCGAGCCCAACTGCTCGGAGGGCGTTGGCGTCGCTGAGGCACCTAGGGGTATGTTGGTGCACCATTATAAGATTGATGATGACGGGCTTGTGACGAAAGCTAATTTGATAATCGCAACCGGGTTTAATAATGGTGCGATGAACCGTGGGGTTTTGCAGGTAGCGAAGCAATTTATTCGCGGGGCTGAGATACCTGAGGGCGCGTTAAACCGGATTGAGGCCGTTATCCGTGCCTTCGACCCGTGCCTGAGCTGCGCCAGCCACGCACTAGGGCAAATGCCGATGCGGGTGCAGCTGGTTGGGCCTGATGGGAGTGTGGTGAGCGAGGTTGGGAGGGGGTCGTAGTGTCTTTGGACTTGTACCCTAGGAATCGCTAATTTTACCATGCCGACTTCCTGTATACGGATCATTCTTCATATAGTCACTGTCCTCTACTGCTTAGGAATTCGTCAACCTCTCTTCGTTTAAATCAATTATCCTTGCGTCAGGAATCGTCCCCAGAAGCGGACTGAGGTTAGAATGACAAGTAAAATAGAAGACCTGATTAGTTTTGGTTAGCTCCTTAACCGCATCAAACGCTGCGATAAACCTATCAGGATCGAAGTTTACGAAGATATCGTCAAAAACTACCGGTAATCCATCAGCTCTTTTACTAAATTCACGAATGAAGCCAAACCTCAACGATAGGTAAAGTTGCTCTGCGGTACCCCTGCTTAGCTCCTGTATATCTTTTCTTCTGCCGTCGCTATCTTCCACATAAATTTTGGACTCATCCAACGGCGCGTAAATCCTAGAATATCTACCTTGAGTGATATGCGAGAAAAAGGATTGAGCTTCTTTGATAACCAGAGGTTGCTTTTCTTTTTCGTACCGCTCAAGTGCTTTTCTAACGATCGTCGTTGCGAGGATACGTGTAGACCACTCATCCGCAAGCATATCTAGCTTCCGCAGCTTCACCATCTTATCTATTTTTAATAGAGAGCCTTCTTCTCTTCGTTCTATGTTCTCGATATCCTTGGCGATGCTGCCTTGCTTTTTTAGAAGCTCTGCGTAATTGGCGTCGGCCTCATTAAAGGATTCCTCCAGTTGGGACTCCTTCTCGATTAAGCTTTCACGAGATGCTCCCTGCAGTTCTTCGGTAAACGCCTCATATTGCTCACCATCACCACCAACCCTTCTTATGCTCTGTTCGGATGAAAGAACCTCGTTTGATAACCTGGCATGCTCCTCCCAGTGCCTCGCGTTCTCCCTGAATTCCAGCTCAGATTTAGCAAAGCCCATGGCGAAAAGTTCGGATATCTCGCCTCTTAGACGCTCGATTTTCTCATCCAAATTTTTAATTTCAAGCGCCAGCCCTTTTCCGTCACTTGCAAGCTGTTCGAGTTCCCTGTTGTTGCTGATATTTAGCTCCACATCCTCGCCCAGCTTACTCAGCTCAACGATCACATCTATGTCTATGTCCGTGCTCTGTCGACCACAGCTTTCCATAACAGTAGAAATTTTTGCCTCGTATTCCTGAAGATAACTCCGGACTTGACTAATTCGCCCTACAAGCGTTTCAGCAGCTTTTTTCTTTTCGATACATGTTTTAACTGTTGCGAATATGTCGATTACTCCGTCGGGGCTAAGTTCTGGCTCTAGTCCTTTTTCGATAAGCCAATCCTTCCATGCCCTTATAGCACGATCGTTACGTTGCTTTAGAGCCTGAAGCTTATCATCCAAAATCTCTAATTCGCCGTCGTGCTGCTTAAACTTCAGTGCCAGCTCTTTCCCTTGGTTGTTTAGCTCATCTAACTGCAGCCGGCTTGTATCAGCCGCGCGCAATTCCGAATCTTTGTCTTCAATTTGCCGGGAATCCGGAATATCCTCGAAGCCGCATATCTGTGCATGTGTCAGAATTTCGTTTCTTGTTTTTTGCAGCTCAAACTCAAGCGCTTTTTTTCGATCTTCCGACTCTTCAGATTGCTTCCCAAGCATTTCAGATGCTTCGCCTTCAAGTCCATCACCCTTAGAAGATAACAACGTCCTGCTTACAACTACGTATACAATGGAAGACAGGATAAAACCGGCAAACCCTACGATACCCAGGATCATGCTATTAGTGGGGAGCGCTACTATCAGAAGAACGATTCCAATAGCTATAAATAAAACAGCTGGCCACAGGGGCATCTTCATCGGCGCTTCTTTCTGACGTGGCCTGAAGAGAATAAATAGCTCCCCTCTCTCCCGGAGGTTCCTAAGTTCAATCTCTTTCTCTCGTAAAATGGGACACTTTGCTCTTAGAGACTGAAGAGCCTTCCTTTGTTGGTCGAGCTTACCCTCATCTATCCACTGGTAACCGAGTGCCTCTACTCGCTTATCGAGAGATACTTTCTCGGCCTCAAGGGCCTTAATATTGCGCTCCACGTTAACAATGTCGCTTTCAGCACTGCGGATTTTCTCTTTAATATCCTCGATCTCATCAGATTTCTGCCTTACAATTTCTTTAGCGGGAATAGAGACATCAAAGCTGGAGAGTTTCTCTTCGTCCCAATCCGGCCCTATCTCCCTCAATAATTCCTTTAGGCCTTCTTCTGCTGCTTTTAGTTCGCCCTTTAGACCTGGAAGCTCATCCCTCGCCGTCGCATACTTCTCTTGCCCGCCCTGAAGCCCACAGATTTCACTTTCGGCATCGATCAATCGCTCATCGACAGCTACCAGCGATTCTCTGATTCTCATTTTTTCAAGCTTTTCCATTTTCGCAGTGCTGGCACTCTCTAGTTCATCGAGCTTTTCTAGCTTTCTTTCTAGGAGGACTACGCCATTTTCAGGAAAGCTTTCTATCGCCGGAACCTCTTGCAAGCGCTCTTTAACGTCATGTATTTTTCGCCAATCGGGCCAGGCCGTTATCAGATCCTTGGCATGGTTAAGATCGGCCCCTAACTGATGCCGACGCTGTCTTACAACTGCTACTTCTCTCTCAACCTCTTCTAGATCTCGGTGAAAATCATCAAATGCTTGCATTTCATTTTCTATCTCTTTGAGCCGCGAATTAACCTCATTAATTTTTTTAAATAGCGTATTAACTTCGGGCTTGTCAGACCTGCTGGGTTTATAGAGATTGCTGGCCTCTGCATCTAACTTACTTACAACCTCTGCAACAGAGATAGAGCCTGTCCCGGTGCCTGCGCTATAGAGCCGACCTTTAATCTCATCGTTGTTGAGCGTTTCAAAATCTTGAAGCTCACTGAGCCCAAAGGCAAAGACGTTCTCAAAGATATTTTTATTTATCGGCCCGAGCATATACGAAAGTGCCTCCATTCCACCTGTTGAGCCATCGGGCAGGGTTACTTGCACTGCATTGGAACTTCTTAAATAACGCTCGATTACATACCGTTTGTCATCACTGGTTGTTACAACCAATCTTCCACCATGGCTACCTCCTGCAAGAGGTGGATAGGGGTTTTGCCTTTGGCGTCCATCCGGAAAACCAAAGAGGATTCGTTTTATAAAAGAGAGAATGGTCGATTTCCCCGCTTCGTTCGGTCCGATAAATACAGTTAGACCTGGGGCTAGATCCCTTATCGGATAGTCGTGAAACTTTCCAAACCCATCGATATAGACCTCTTCAAACCTCATGAGGCCTCCCCTCCCATGAGGTTATCCAAACAAACCGTTTCCGCTCGCTTTAGTAGCTTAATGAGACGGTCATCATCCAGGGGTTCGAGTAATTTTCTTCCAGCCTTGGATCCAAATAATGGTTCAATGGCTTCTCTCAAATCAGCTAGCTTATCATCTCCCTGGTAGGTCTCCTCAAAAAGCTTAAAGAGGTCACCAATAAAATCTTCTCGATCCAACATAGATTCTCTATCAATCTCTGGGCCCGCGTCATTAACAAAACTCTCCACCCAGACAAATTGCTTTTCACCCTCTTCACTGGCTCTTAATTCCTCAAGAATATCGTTGAGAACGCCTTTTCTTGCAATAGAAGAGTATAGTGGCCCTCGACCAGTGAGGATAATCCTGCACAGTGCTGGTCGCCCATCAGATTCTTCGCGAATCTTTTCAATGCAGTTGTTGACCTCTAAAATTAAATCGTGTTCTGTCTGGAGTGAGCCTATGGGTAATTCTTCTATAAACCATCTTACGGAATCGACTTCGATAAACTCAGCGCTTGGATTACCAGAGCTATCAACATCCACTAAATAACATCCCCTGGGACCTACTTCTTTGGGGTTAAGGCCCTGGGGGTTGCCAGGATAAATTACCAGTGGTTTGCCATTGTTTCGAACATCTTTAGTATGCACATGGCCGAGAGCCCAATAATCGTAATTCTGCAGGGTCAAGTCTTTCCACGAGCACGGTGCGTAAGGCTCATGCCCAGCATTGGACCCCACATTGCAATGGAGCATACCGATAGTAAATAGATCCTTGTTTAGGTCTGCCTTCTGAGGGAACTTGCTCGTGAGGTTATCTGTTATCTCTTTCTTATGGAAGCTAATGCCACAGATCTGTGCGATCTCTTCGCCATCCTTCTCAACGCTGATTTCACCCACTACTTGCCCTTGATAAACATGCACGTTCTTGGGCCAGTTCAGGTTGGCCGACCATCCATTGAGCGGATCGTGGTTTCCATGCACTATATACGCATCTATCCCGGCATCAGATAAACGCTTCAAGCCATCTAGAAAGCGGAGTTGTGCTCGTAAACTTCTATCAGCACCATCATAAACATCGCCTACGACAAGGAGAAAGCTAACTTGTCGTTCAATACAAAGATCGATTATCCTGTCAAACGTCTTAAATGTTGCGTGCGTTAATTCTGAGCCTATTGCCTCACTAACCTCAGAAATTCCCTTAAAAGGGCTATCCAGATGTAAATCTGCCGTGTGTACAAAACTAAAAGCTTTCACTGTCGGCCCCTTGTTGGTACTTTTTGTTACCTCTTGTCAGCGCACTGAGCAGCACGCGCTGTCACTTAGAAGTGC
>NZ_PFNG01000026.1:8627-8820 GCF_002791875.1 Candidatus Aquicultor secundus
GCATCCGCGCAGAGCCAGTGCTTACCTTATCCGTAGTTTTGCCGACTGTTGAACTTCCGGTTAGTGTGTGGTTGCTTAATAAAGGAATTATACTATATCGCTCGTTGCATTGGTAGGTCGTTGGCTTAAAACCAAGTGATGTTCTTAACTTGGTGCCTGCATGTAATTCGCCAGCGTTACTCGCTCCGACGAT
>NZ_PFNG01000127.1:0-1740 GCF_002791875.1 Candidatus Aquicultor secundus
CCGCACCGACGGTAGATGGCATATTAAGCCCCGGCGAGTGGCCAGACCCTGTAAAAAGCAAAACGTTAACATACCGCGATGATGCGACCCCAACCCCGCACGAAGAATCCCATCAAATGGACGTCTATTTCAAGAACGATGATACATACCTCTATGTAGCTGTGAAAATCACGGGTGACGATTTCGAAGCCGCCGGATACCAACCAACCGGCGATATGGATGTACTCGATGTCGCATTCGACAACAACAATAACGGCCAGGTCGATAGCAACGAAGATGATAAGCACTTCTGGAACCTGGAATATGTCGATTCACACGCGATCGACACCAACCAGTGGCAGGTAGATGACCAACCAAGCGACACCATCGGGCACGCTACCCACTCAGCCCCTGATGCATCCGGAGATTATATATACGAACTCAAGATCCCGCTCAAGTTCTCCAACATTCAGAATTTGAATATACGCCCAGGCAACATTGTCGGAGTGTGTATTAAATTTGAAGAATGGCATTACGCCGATGGTTTCCTCGGATCACGAGGCGATTGGAGCAACGCATCATGGCCAAGCTTTACAGGCTCGATGAAATTCGGCAAACTAAAATTGGCTAGCCAATAGCCAATCGACTTGCATAGAATCTCGGGCTTTTTACAAAACAACCTGTAGAAGCTAGGCTCTACAGGTTGTTTTTGCTTTTTGCGTATGTACCTGCCACAGCTGGCTGACCTTAGATGGCAAACTGCTTTTTGAAGGTGAAGCTCACGTCGAGGCTTACGAGCAAACGTATTGCTACTCTCCGCCTTATAAAACGTAGATCCGCTAGTTTATAATGGCGGCAAGTATCTTGGCTGCCTCCGCACGCGTGGCCTTCTTCTGAGGTTTGAAGGCTCTATCCGGATAGCCGGAGATAACATTTTGCTTAGCACAGGATAAAATAAAGTCTTTCGCCCAGCAATTCGATACATCAGTAAAATCATTGGAGGACTGCGAGCTAAGACCCTTAGTAATTGCTATTATCTTAGAGATCTCGGCTCTCGTTATGTTCTTGCTCGGTCTAAATGTGCCGTCTTTGTAGCCATCTATAGCACCATGTACTTTGGCTGTCTCAACATATGAACATGCCCAGTGCTTGGCCGGCACATCTGAAAATGATTGTTGTGTTGAGGCAACCAATTCCCAGCCCATAGCAAGACAAATTATCTTCGCAAACTCTGCGCGCGTTACATTTTCACCCGGTCTGAATTGGCCGTCAGCGAACCCGCTAATGATGTTCCTTTTACTTAGCTCATCTATAAACGGCTTTGCCCAGTAATTGGACTCGACATCCTTAAAAGAGGCTTGCGCTGAAGATAGGTATTTGATCGCATAATTCGTATTTCCCGCTTCGTCGTATGCTATTGCTTTTAGAGCATTATCCGTCATTGAATGCAGCGCGTATGAGCACCTGTAGGCATACGGCGCTTCGGTATCGGTCACCATCAATTTATCATTGAGGTAAAACTCAACTTTATCGATACCGGATTCATCGGTTGCCTGAACAATGATGTTTTTGTATCCAAAACCGGACGGTTCGCTAGATTGTGCGGCAGAGCTAAGCGGACTATCGCTTATGCTAAGTTTCGGAGGTGTGGTATCTAACGTAATGTTAGCACTAACAGGATCGCCCCAGTTTTCGGGTGCTGTCTGGAACTTTGCATAGACAGTTTTCTTACCATCACCTGCAGATAGCGTCCACGGAATG
>NZ_PFNG01000057.1:0-1721 GCF_002791875.1 Candidatus Aquicultor secundus
AGCCGTAATTCGTAATTCCTAGAGTTTGGACCAGGGGCAGAGGCGGCTTTCGAGGAGTTCGAGAAGTTCGTAGACAAGGAGGCCCATTACAGCCATGGCAACGATTCCGCCGAACATGTCGGCGTAGTTGAAACGGCTCCAGGCATCCATGATGAAGTAGCCGAGACCCTCCTCAGTGGCAAACGACTCGGCGAAAAAGAGCACTGCAATGGCGGTTCCCGAGGCGATCCTGATGGCGGTAAATGTTTTAGGCAAACTCGCCGGATAGATCACATGCCTATAAATCTGCCACTTGGTCGCGCCGAGAGACTGCATCGACATAATCGACTGGTTGGGTATTTCGCGCGCGGCATCTCGCGTGGTAACGAGGATTTGGAAGAAGACGATTACTGTTATCAGCACGATTTTTGATACGTCCCCAATCCCTAAAAGAAAGAGGAATACCGGTAAGAATACTACTTTTGGGATGGGATAAAGAATAAAGATAAGCGGCGCGAAAAAGCGGTCGAGGCGCTCTTCCCTTCCCAGAACCAGGCCGATTGGCAGCGCCAAGACCATCCCGAGTGCGGTGCTTACCAGAACCCGGTAGAGACTGATTGCGAAGTGGCGTGAGAGCTCTCCCGGCAGCAGACGGAAGAAATCCGCAAAGACGATCACAGGCGACGGCAGAGCCTGTAGTTTGAATGTGGCTGCTAACGCATACCAGATAACAAAAAGCCCGACGGTTGCACCAACGTATCCTCGCGCCTTATCCAACACGAACACCGTCCTTTAGCATACCGCGCAGTTTCGCACAGTGATCGTAAAAGCCGGGTGTGTTGCGATAATCGGCCTCACCCATCTCTTCGTTGTCGACCATCGAGGTTATCCGCCCGGGGTTTATCCCCATAACCGCTATGCGCCTGCCGAGAAACGCCGCCTCTTCAATACTGTGTGTTACAAGCACAACCGTTAAAGTGCCTGGTAAATGACCGTTTCCATTACCATCTACCTTTACTTTACCGTTAGTTTTACGTTCAAGCCATATATCGAGGACGGTATTTTGCAACTCTTCGCGGGTGAGGGCGTCAAGTGAAGAAAACGGCTCATCCATCAGGAGCAAATCGGGCTCAAGTGAGAGCGAGCGCGCAATTGCCACGCGCTGGCGTTGCCCGCCCGAGAGTTGACCCGGGTATCGGTCGCGCATCTCCCAAAGGCCGAGGCGTTTGAGAATCTTTCCTACCCTCTCCTTGATTTGCCCCTTCGGAATATGCCGCACCCGAAGACCGAGTGCGGCATTATCGAAGACGGTATTCCATTGAAACAATCCGTAGTCTTGCAGAATTAACGCCGTCTGAAGACGCTGCCCTTGCAGCTCATCGCCGTCGATCCTGATACTTCCGCGGGTCGGCTTGATCAGGCCGCTCAACGTATAGAGCAGCGTCGATTTGCCGCAGCCCGAGGGGCCGATTATAGCTAGCGCATCACCCGCCGGAACATGCAAATCAACGCCGTCAAGCGCCGTTACCGTCCGGCCGAGATGCTCGTAATCGACTCCAACGTTGAGAAGATCTACATCGGGCACTAGCTGGGCTGAACCTCCCGGTTGACCAGGTCTTTATACGTTAAACCGGGTTTGATGATATTCTTCTTGACCATCCAATCCAGCACCTGACCCACTTCATCCTTGGTCGGAAGCTGGACTTCCGGATACGTGTTGATCTTATATGAGTTCTCGATCG
>NZ_PFNG01000169.1:0-1988 GCF_002791875.1 Candidatus Aquicultor secundus
CATACTCCTTGCTGCCTACTAAAACCCGCTCTCTCGACCCACACCTTCTGGCTCCTGGCTCCTGGCTCCCGGCTCCCGGCTTCTGCTCTTTGGGCTCCTGGCTTCTGCTCGCATTCTAGACCCACATAATTCCGCCTTGCTGGATACAATTATTTTAGATATTCTTGATTTAAGTATCGTTACCCGATAAAGTTTGTTCTGCAGTAGTTTCGCTGCCGGATCGGATCATACGCAAGGAGAACCTGGGCATGAGTCTGCCCCTGTTGATGGCTATCGTCTTTTTAATAAACCTCCCCTTTGGCTATTGGCGTGCA
Organism: Candidatus Aquicultor secundus; assembly: GCF_002791875.1. NCBI lineage: Bacteria > Bacillati > Actinomycetota > Candidatus Aquicultoria > Candidatus Aquicultorales > Candidatus Aquicultoraceae > Candidatus Aquicultor > Candidatus Aquicultor secundus. The sequence goes on from NZ_PFNG01000169.1 coordinate 315, forward strand.
AGCCAGAAGCGCTACTCCAGAGGATGGTTTTTGGCAGTGCACTTGCCCGTACCGGCGATTATCGTCCTGCGTCTGGCGTTTGGCTTTAGCTGGATTGCCTTGCCCTTTACCGTCCTCGCGTTTTTTATCGGCCAGTTTACCGGCGGTCGTACCAGATTACTGCTTAACTCGACGCACACTAAATAAGCCGATCACGGCTTATACTTTTTCCCGCCAAGGACAAATGAAAAAGGGTACTCCGCCGCGTTCTCAACCAGACCGTTTCGCACAGGGTTCTCAAAAATAAAGAGCGCTGTATTTATTACTTCCTCATCGGGCAACGGGTAGTCTATAAAATCGGGCTGCCAGATTGCACCCTTGTAGCCGCTACGCGACAGCACATACTCATATCTAAACCTTAGCAGGTTGATAAAGTGGTTCATCAGGACGTTTCCCGGTTGCACCAGAAGGTGGATATGGTTCGGCATAATGCAAAAAGCGAACAGGCTGTACTTGTGCAAAACGGATGTCTCAAAAATCAAGTACGCAAGGTTGTTGCAATTGTTCGCAGAGCTAAAAAGCGGGTTCTTATCGTGTGTTGAGAGTATCGCGTGGTAAGTAAGCGGCATAGGACTTACTTTGTTGGCTTCTTCTATTTCCCCAGTTGTATATAAACGCCTGCCCTCCATGTACTATTACAATAAAGTAACCGTATGCCATATACAATACCGATACCTAAAATATTGCTTTTTCATAGCAGTGGGCTTTTGCGCTTTTACTTCTCTATAGCGCTATAGCGCCTTGTTATGATATCTAAATCGTCTAGTCGCCCAGCAGCTTTTTAAGATACGCCCTAAGCTCGGACCCGAATTCCTCATTCATCAACGCAAGCTCGACCGTGGCCTTTATCCAGCTAAGTTTGTTGCCAATATCATAACGAGGGCCGGTTACCTCAAACGCGTAAATCTGCTCTTTCTTTAAGAGCAGCTTAAGGGCATCGGTAAGTTGCAGCTCCCCGCCCAATCCCGGCTCTGTTTTTGAGAGCGCTTTAAATATACCGGGGGTTAAGACATACCTGCCGAGCATCGCAAGATCTGACGGGGCCTCTTTTGGGGACGGCTTTTCAACGAGATCCGTTACCCTGTAGAGGTGCTCCCCAACCTTTTCGGCCTGTATGATCCCATATTTTTTGACTTCCTGCATGGGAACGCGCTCAACCGCAACGACTGAAGACCCTAGCTTGTTATATGCTTTTATTAGTGCCTTGGTACATGGGTTATCGCTTAAGGTTATCGCATCCCCAAGAAGAACGGCGAAAGGGTTGTCCCCAATGTGCTTTTCCGCACAAAGAACGGCATGACCTAAACCTGCGGCTACCTTTTGGCGTATATAGTGGATGTCCGCAAGCTTTGCAATCTCTTCAAGTTCGGCCAGCGCGATGTAGTCGTTTTTCTTCTTCAAGATCGACTCAAGCTCAAAGGAACGGTCGAAGTGGTCCTCGATGGCGCGTTTGCCTCTTCCGGTAATGACCAGGATATCGTGGATGCCTGATACGACGGCTTCCTCTACCACGTACTGTATCGTGGGTTTATCCACAACGGGGATCATCTCTTTGGGCTGCGATTTGGTGATCGGCAAGAACCTGGTTCCAAGGCCCGCAGCCGGAATAACCGCCTTTTTTACGCTCTTCTTTGT
>NZ_PFNG01000169.1:2019-3276 GCF_002791875.1 Candidatus Aquicultor secundus
GTTCCCAATAAAATCCTCGAGTGCGGTTTCCCACAAGCGTATCGTAACCCCAATAGTTAGTTCAAGCGCGCTGTTTTGTAAAACGGAGTATGCGGGTCTTATTGCCGGCCTGCTCAACTGCTCTGAAGATATAGGCTTAACGGGTACCCGGTGCCTCCCACTTAATTCTAGCACCTTTCGCGCAAAGCCACACCATGATACCTGACCGGTGTTAACCATATGATATATTCCATATTTCCCCGTCGCAATAAGACGGGCAACGGCCAGAGCAACATCAACCGTATATGTCGGAGAGCCGAATTGGTCGTCGACCACCTTGAGTTTCCCCTGTTCATCAGCCAACCTCATCATGGTGGTGACGAAATTCTTGCCGTTTTCGCCATAAAGCCAGGCGGTCCTAATAATATAGTGCTCGGCAAGAAGGCTTGCCACAAACTGCTCGCCGGCATACTTAGAAAAGCCGTAGACGTTAAGCGGATTCGGCCGGTCCCGCTCAAGGTAAGGCTCCCTCTTGACCCCATCGAAAACAAAATCCGTGCTGACGTAAAGCATTGCCGCGCCGACCTTTCGGCATGCCAGGGCGATGTTTCGCGTCCCTATAGCGTTCACGCGATAGGCGTGGCGTATATTGCTTTCACAGCCATCTACGTCGGTGTACGCCGCCGTATGAACAACGATCTGGGGTTCTGCTTCAAAAATGAGTGTTTCGGTGGCACGGGCATCGGTGATATCCACCTCGCCGATGTCTACCCCGATGACCCGGTGCTCGCCCGAAAGGACATCGACCATATCGGTGCCGAGCATGCCTTTCGCACCTGTTACAAGTACCTTCAAAACCCCTCCTCCTTATCCATCGAAGCGATGGTTGGATGGCGGCATTCTTTTGTTGTTTAAACTTTCCCGATTACGTGAATTAATAAATAGCTCATTCCCGTACTATGCGTTTTCTGCTGGAGGATAGTTGTATGAAAGGTTTAATCTTAAGCGGCGGAACCGGGACGCGCCTGAGGCCAATCACTTTTACCAGCGCCAAGCAGCTCGTACCGGTGGCCAACAAACCGATCCTCTTTTATGCGATCGAAACGGTGCGGGCCGCGGGGATCACCGAGATCGGTATCATCGTTGGTGAGACGAAGGACGAGGTAAAGCAAGCTGTGGGCGATGGCAGCCGGTTCGGCGTCGCCATCACCTACATCGAGCAAGAAGCCCCGTTGGGCCTCGCCCACGCCGTTAAGATAGCCGAGCCCTTCATCCAGG
>NZ_PFNG01000169.1:3294-4830 GCF_002791875.1 Candidatus Aquicultor secundus
AAAGACGGAATATGCGGCCTGGTTGACGAGTTTAAACAGGAAAAGCCCAACTGCCAGATACTTCTTGCACATGTGCCGAACCCGCAGGCATTCGGCGTCGCCGAACTTGAGGACGGCAGGATAAAAAGCCTGGTTGAAAAGCCAAAGGAGCCGCGATCCAACCTTGCTCTGGTCGGTGTGTATATGTTCGATAAAAACGTCTTTGAGGCGGTCAACGCCATCAAGCCGTCCAGGCGGGGTGAACTCGAAATTACGGACGCCATCCAGTACCTGGTGGACGCGGGCTATGATGTGCAACCGCACGTGATTGAGGGATGGTGGAAGGATACCGGCAAGCTCGAAGACATGCTCGAGGCCAACCGCATCATGCTTGAGAATATCGAAACGAGAATCGAAGGTACGGTTGATAAAAGCAGTGTCGTTTACGGCAAGGTGATCGTTGAGGCCGGCGCGAAAATCCACGGCTCGGTGGTGCGGGGCCCGGCAATTATCGGCAAGTCAAGCAAGATACTGCATTCATATATCGGACCCTTTACCTCGGTTCACGACAACGTAACCATCCGCTCAAGCGAAGTGGAGCACAGCATTATCCTGGCCGAGTGCGTTATTGAGAACATCGGAAGTCGCATCGAGGATTCCCTTCTTGGGCGAAACGTAAGAGTGCACAGAAGCGAGCAAAGGCCACGGGCCTATAGACTTATGGTAGGCGACAATAGCGATGTTGAAGTTTTGTAGATAAGAAGTGCCCCGTATGAGTCAAGACAAAGCCCGCCTCTTGCTAAAAGTAAATATATTATGTGGAGGTTTTAAAGCGTGATCAATGGAGTGAAACTGAAACCCTTGCGGGTGATTCCCGATGAGCGGGGGCGTTTGATGGAGATCCTGAGAAGTGATGAAGAACTGTTCGGACAGTTCGGACAGGTTTATATGACAACCACTTACCCCGGGGTTATCAAAGCCTGGCATTTGCATAAGCTGCAAACCGATAATATAGTGGTAGTCAAGGGGATGCTGAAGCTCGCTCTCTATGACGGGCGCGAGGGGTCGCCCACCAGGGGTAAGGCCAACGAGTTTTTTATCGGCGAGCACAATCCCGTACTAGTTCAGGTTCCGACCGATGTGTATCACGGTTGGAAATGCATTAGCGAAACGGAGGCTATCGTCATTAATATCCCCACGCAGCCGTATAACTACCGGGAACCGGACGAGCACCGGCTTCCCTACAACAGCGAAGAAATCCCCTACGACTGGGGCATCAAGCACGGCTAAAAGAGTAGAAGCCAGAAGAAAAACTGGTGAATGGGTTAACAGGTGGATAGAGTTAATGGGTGAATGGGTTAACGGGTGGATAGGGTTAATGGGTGGATAGGGTGTGGGTCGAGGAAGTGGGTTCTGGTAGGCAGTAGGGAGTACGCGGTAGGCGGTGTGGGTCTGGAAAGTTGGTTTAAAGAAGAGTGCTGCTGGGATGTCATTCTGAAGGAGCAAAGCGACTGAAGAATCTCGGGTGCAGAAACCTTGTTTGAAGTAAAAGGGTTT
>NZ_PFNG01000169.1:4855-12821 GCF_002791875.1 Candidatus Aquicultor secundus
CTGTGAGTGCTCACTAGATTCTTCACAACGCTTCAGAATGACGGTGAACAAATGAGTAATCGCCGTAAACTGAAGCCTGAAAGGCGTAAGGCAGCCATAATTACAAACTTTGGAGGTTTTAGGTTTTGAAGATTTTTGTGACGGGCGGGGCGGGGTTTATCGGTTCGAACTTTATCCGGTATATGCTGGATTCCTACACGCAGTACGAGATCGTTAACTTTGATAAGCTGACCTATGCCGGCAACCTGAATAATCTTAAAGGGATCGACAAAGATCCGCGCTACCGGTTCGTTGAAGGCGATATCTGCAATGCGAACGCCGTCATAGCGGCCCTAAAAGGATGCGGCGCTGCGGTTAATTTTGCGGCGGAGAGCCATGTCGACCGCTCGATAACCTCGGCCAAAGAGTTTATAGCCACTAATGTCATGGGCACGCAAGTACTGCTTGAGGCCGTGCGCGAGCTTGATATCCAACGGTACTTGCAGATCAGCACCGATGAGGTGTACGGCAGCATCGACGTGGGCTCATTTAAAGAGACCGACCCCCTGGAGCCGAGCAGCCCCTACTCTGCCAGCAAGGCCTCGGCGGACCTCTTGTGCCGCTCCTATTACACGACGTTCGGGATACCGGTTATCATCACTAGAAGCTCAAATAACTTCGGCCCGTATCAATATCCGGAGAAACTAATACCGCTTTTCACCACCAACCTGCTTGAGGACATCCCCGTCCCCATCTACGGCGACGGCAAGAACGTGCGCGACTGGTGCTATGTCGAGGATAATTGCCGCGGCATAGACACGGTGCTCCATCGCGGTGAAATAGGCGGTATCTACAACATCGGCGCGGGCAACGAGGTGACTAACCTCATTATCACCGAAACTATCCTGGGCCACTTGAAAAAGCCGAAATCGCTGATTGAGTTCGTGCCCGACCGGCTTGGGCATGACCGCAGGTACTCGATCGAGACCTCGAAAGTGCGCGCTCTCGGCTGGGAGCCGCACTATGACTTTGCCACCGCGATGGCCATGACGATCGACTGGTATCGTGGCAACGAGTGGTGGTGGCGACCGTTAAAGACGCTTTCCGCCACTTAGCGGTCTAATAAAAACCCTCAGCTTTGCAGGAAAACCACGTGCTTTTTTAGAATACCAACTAAGCAACTAATTAATGACTCCGATTAAAAACTTTAATCAGGGGTAGAAATCACTTTGTCGTATCCCGTTGTATCCATATATCAGTAACCTACTGCCTAGAATGGAGGAGTGGATTTTGCTAAAGCTTGATACAGTTTCAGGTCTACCGTTGCAACTAAAGGATGCCCGCCTGGTATTCGAGGGAGGTCTGCCGGAGGTGAAGCCGGACGTCCGCCACCTGGCCGCTTTAGAGGTTGTTCTGGCACCGAATTCCCTGCTTAGGGGCCCCGAGGAAGTCTATTTCATGTATCGCGACGTCGGCCGGCCGGATGACAAGAGCATGTTTAGACAAAGAAACTACCGCTATGATATCACAACGCTGCAACCCGGCATGGTCGGGCGGGAGCGTGTTAAAACCGTCGGACACTACCATCCCCACATCCCCGGTGCCAACGTTACTTATCCCGAAGTTTACGAGGTAATAAGCGGGCGCGCCCACTATATCTGCCAGAAGGTGGATGTAAATAAGGTGCTCGAATTCTTTGTAGTCGAGGCCCTGCCGGGACAAAAAGTCGTAATTCCCCCAGGCTACGGCCATATAACGATTAACCCCGGGGACGAGCCTCTGGTTATGAGTAATGTTACAGCGGACGGCTTTAAATCGATATATAAACCGCTCGAAGAACTGCACGGCGGCGCTTACTACGAACTTGAAGACTTCTCCTGGGAGAAAAACGAAAACTACGTGGAGCTTAGCGTACCCAAATGGGCGCAGGCAAACGAAGTGCCGGAATTCGGCCTCACCGAAGCCAGGCCGCTTTACATATCAATAACCGAAAACCCGGACAAATTCGATTACCTACTAAATCCCCAGAACTACCTGGATGTCTTCTCAAGCGCATTGAAGATGACGGGCAATTTACTTGGATAGAAAAAAGTAAGCAGTGCTTACTTACCTGCATTGTTTGCGCTCAGGCTTATGCTTTTACAACTAAGCTCTTGAGTGCCCTACCGGCTGCTTCTATCGTGCGCTCGATGTCCTCTTCGGTATGGGCGGTTGAAATGAAGGCGGCTTCGAATTGCGATGGGGCGAGGTTGATGCCCTGCTCGAGCATCGATTTAAAGTATGCGGCGAACTTGGCCGTATCGGATGTCTTTGCGCTCTGGTAGTCATACACCGGCTGGTCTGTGAAGAACATGCAGCTCAGTGAGCCTACGCGGGTAAACTGCGCGGGTACTCCCGCCTCTTCGGCGGCCGCTTTCAGGCCATCGGCAAACAGTGCGCTCTTGCGATCCAGTTCTTCATAGATTTTGGGGTCTTTAAGGATATTGAGCAGCGTAATGCCGGCGGTCATCGCAATCGGGTTGCCTGAGAGCGTTCCGGCTTGATAGACCGAGCCTACCGGCGCAATCGCATCCATAATCTCGGCGCGACCGCCAAACGCCCCGACCGGGAAGCCGCCGCCGATAATTTTGCCGAGACACGTTAAATCGGGCATGACGTTGTAATACTTCTGGGCGCCGCCGTACGATATACGAAAGCCGGTGATGACCTCGTCAAATATCAAAACGATGCCGTACTCTTTCGTGACCCTTCTTAGGCCCTCTAAGAAGCCCTCTTTTGGGGGGATAACCCCTGCGTTTCCCGCAACCGGCTCGATGATAACCGCGGCTATCTGCTCGTGCTGTTCGCGGATGAGCTTCTCGACTGCTTCAAGATCATTATATGGCAGGTTGATGGTGTCCTGCGCAGCGCCCTTGGTAACACCGGGGCTGTCCGGCAGGCCGAGCGTGGTAACACCGGAGCCCGCCTGAACGAGCAATGCATCTGAGTGCCCGTGATAACAGCCCTCAAACTTTATAAACTTCGAGCGCCCGGTATAACCGCGCGCCAGTCGGATGGCGCTCATCACCGCCTCTGTCCCCGAGCTTACCATCCTTACCTTTTCGACCGACGGCACGGCATTGACGACTGCTTTTGCCATCTCGACCTCTAGTTCTGTGGGCGCACCAAAGCTTGTGCCGTTCTCAAGGGCGGCCCTTACCGCTGTGCTTATCTCATCGTTCGCATGGCCTAAAATCATCGGCCCCCAGGACGCAACGTAATCGATATACTCGTTGCCGTCCACGTCGTATATCTTCGAGCCTTTCGCTTTTGCAATAAACAGCGGGCTTAATCCTACCGATTTGAACGCCCGCACCGGGCTGTTGACTCCCCCCGGGATATACTTCTGGGCTTCGTCGAATAACTGCCGAGATCTCGATGTGTCCATGCTTTACCTCCGAATATGGTAATAAAATGCTTATAAATAATGTTTACTAATAACACTTACTAATAATATTTACTAATAATACTTCTTAGTGCACTTTTGCAAGCGGCTATATACAAATCGCCTGTTCAGTATTTATTAACGTTAACTATTTCTTTACGTCTATTATTAGTTGACGTTATGTTATTCTTAACGCCCACTATACGTTACATTAGCTAATGTACACTATTAGTTAACATCTTGTACATTATAGGTTAATATGCATCTTACCTACTTCTACCTGCAGTAATCCCAAGCGCAAAGCACTGGGATTATGGTAGTGTATATTAATAGTAAACGATTGTTAATGATTTATTGACAACCCTGACTTCCGCAGCCGCACCCCGGTTCACCGGCCACTGCGGCCGCTTTTGGCACGTACACACAGTACGGCTCTTCGGCGAGATAATCTCCGGTGGCCTCAAACGCACGGGCGCGGCAGCCGCCGCAGACACGCTTGTACTCGCAGACCCCGCATTTGCCTTTAAGCTTATCAAAGTCTCTCAAATCCGCAAAAAGCGGTGCGGTTTCCCAGATTTCTTTAAAGGGCTTCTCTTTGACATTGCCGGCCGCCTTCTCAAAGTAGCCGCATGGTTGAACCTGGCCTACGTGGCTTATAAAGCAGAAGCCGATGCCGCCAAGACAACCCCTCGTCATAGTCTCAAGACCGCGTGATGCGTGCGGGTGCCCGGACATCATCGTCGACGCCTTCTCCCCATCGGCCTTGGCGCGCTGGCGCATGATCCTGAAGTAGTGCGGCGCATCGGTGGGTTTAAAGAAGATATCTTTTTCTTCCTTTTGCTTATCGTAGACCCAGTTCAGCGCGCGTTCGTACTCTTCGGGCGGAAGCTCCTGCTCCTCCAGCTCCTTGCCGCGACCGGTTGGAACCAATAGGAACGGGTGGAACGCCACGGCGCCGACATCCTTGGCAAATTTCAGCAAATCATCAAGATACTCGACATTGAGCTTGGTAATGGTCGAGTTGATCTGCACTTCGATTCCCGCCTCCTGGGCGATTTTTATGCCCCTGACCGCGTCGTCAAAAGCGCCTTTCAGTCCCCTAAATTCATCATGTTTTTCGGCAAACGGGAAATCAATGCTAACGCTCATCCTCGGTATACCGACTTCTTTTAGCTTGGCGGCTATCTCGGGGGTCATAAGTGTTGCGTTTGTACCGAGAACCATTCTCAACCCGATGTCATGCCCGTATTTTGCTATTTCATAGAAATCAGGCCTGGCAAGCGGTTCACCGCCGGTTAGAATGATAATGGGATCGCTAAACGATTTTATATTGTCGAGAAGCGCCTTTGCCTCCCCCGTCGAGAGTTCCCCTTCGTATGCCCCATGCAGGGCGGACGCCCGACAATGAATGCATGCAAGATTGCAGCTTCGCGTTATCTCCCATGCGATCATTCTCGGTGGGGGCACAGTCCCTTTGAGCTCCTTTATCTCGGCTTTTGGCGTTTCCTGATTACTCACAACAATAGCCTCCTGCTTACAGAAAATCTTTATTCTTGCAGCCACTTGGCTGCGTCTTTTGCGTGGTAGGTAATGATTATGTCTGCACCGGCGCGTTTGATGCCGGTCAGTATTTCCATGACCACGCGCTTCTCGTCAATCCAGTCTTTCTCTGCTGCGGCTTTTACCATCGAGAACTCGCCGCTCACGTTGTAGGCGGCTGTCGGGTAGCCGAATTCTTTCTTTATCGCGTAAATCAAGTCAAGGCAACTTAACGCCGGTTTTACCATAACGATATCGGCACCCTCCTCGATATCAAGCGACACCTCGCGCAGGGCTTCAAGACCGTTTGCCGCATCCATCTGATACGAGCGACGATCGCCGAACTGCGGCGTGGACTCGGCGGCTTCCCTGAACGGACCGTAAAACGCCGAGGCGTGCTTTGCCGAATACGCCATGATCGGGATGTCTTGATGCCCGTTCTCATCTAAACTGGAGCGTATTGCCGAGACGCGTCCGTCCATCATGTCGGATGGCGCCACCATATCGGCGCCGGCCGCTACATGCGTGAGCGCCTCCTGGGCAAGAAGCTCGAGGGTGACATCGTTTAATACCTCTCCGTCGCGGATAATCCCGCAGTGGCCGTGGCTCGTGTACTCGCAGAGACACACATCGGTTACGACCAAGAGATCCGGAACTTCTTTTTTAATCGCCCGGATGGCCCTCTGGACGATGCCGTCCTCATCGTAAGCTTCTGAGCCCACCTCATCTTTTGCGAATGGTATTCCAAACAATAGAATCGCGGGGATGCCGAGGTCTCTGACTTCCCTTGCCTCCTCGATAATGTTATCGATCGACATCTGGTAGTTGCCCGGCATCGATGAGATCTCTTTTTTTACACCCTCCCCCGGCGCTACGAAGAGCGGGTAGATGAAGTCATCGACGCTTAAGTGCGTCTCCCGTATCATCCTTCTAAAGTTTTCGTTTTTGCGCAGCCTGCGCGGCCTATATGTCGGAAAATACATTAGCCATCAATTCCTTTACTTAAGAATATTAGTGGTTGACCCTGGCCTCTGGGCCCTTTTCAATATTGCATCGACGAGACCCGGGATAGTGTACTCCTCTGCAAGGATATCAACATTGAGACCGAGACTCCATACGGCATCCGCCGTTACCGGGCCGATTGCGGCGATCAATACGCCGTCCATGAGCGCTTTAAACTCGTCGCCAAGCAGCCGTGCAAAGCTGTTGATTGTCGACGGGCTTGTAAACGTGGCGACATCGATACTTTTCTCTGCCAGCATTTCTTTTATGCGCTGTGCGGCTTGTGTATCCAGAACCGTTTGATACACCTCGGCGACATCGACCTCGCCGCCCATTGTGCGCAGGCTCTCGGGCAACACGTCGCGCGCCACCAGAGCCCTTGGGATAAGAAAGCGCTTTTCTCGCGCCCCGAGTTTTTCAAATTCGGCGATGAGCCCTTCGGCGACAAACTCCTTGGGGGTCAGGTCGATATGCAGTAAAAGCTTTTTCACGGCTTTGGCGGTGGCCGGGCCGATGGTTGCGATCTTCGCCCCGGCAAGAATCCTGATATCCTTGTTGAGGGTCTTCATGCGACGTATAAAATAGCGGACGCCGTTTGCGCTGGTGAAAATGATCCAGTCGTAACCGGGACCTTTTTCAAGGCGCTCGATGGCCGCATCGATATTAGCGAAACTATCCGGATCGGTAATCTTGATCGTGGGGATCTCAATCGGGTTACCGCCGAGATCGGTTAGCATCTCCGAAAACACTTTTGCCTGTTCTTTTGCGCGGGTTATGAGAATGCGTTTGCCGAAGAGCGGCTTTTTCTCGAACCAGCAGAGCTTCTGCCGCAAGTTTACAACGTCGCCCACGATAATGATCGACGGGGCCCTCAGCCGCGCCTGGGTGACCTGGCCGACGATGGTTTCAAGCGTGCCGATGACCGTCTGCTGCTGCGGGGTAGTCCCCCACCTTACAACGGCGACCGGCGTTTCCGGCGAGCGGCCGTTTTTTACAAGCTGCTCGACGATTGAGGGCAGGTTGCGCATCCCCATGTAAAAGATAATCGTGCCGATGCCGACAAGGCTCTTCCAGTCGATATCGGTGGTCTGCTTCAGCGGGTCCTCGTGGCCGGTCACGTAAGCGACCGTCGAGGTCACACCGCGGTGGGTGACCGGAATGCCCGCATAAGCGGGAACGGCATTGCCGGCGGATACTCCCGGCACAAACTCAAACTCGATGCCGTTTTCAACCAGAACCAGCGCCTCTTCGCCGCCACGACCGAAGATAAGCGGGTCGCCCCCTTTTAAGCGGGTAACGACTTTGCCTTCCTTCGCCTTTTCAACCAGAAGCATGTTGATATCGGATTGGGTGACCGAGTGCTTTCCCTCGGCTTTTCCGACATAGATAAACTCGGCCCCCGCCCTGGCGTGCTCAAACAACAGGTTTGTTGCCAAACGGTCGTAGATTACGACATCGGCCTGAGCGATGCACTCAATCCCTTTTAGCGTTATAAGTCGTGGGTCACCGGGACCCGCCCCGACCAGATATACCTTACCGTTCAATCTATTCACCTTTATTTTAAGATCCAGCCCAGAGTTCCCTACCTGTCATTCTGAACCCTTGCCCGTCATTCTGAACCCTTGCCTGTCATTCTGAACCCTTGCCTGTCATTCTGAACGAAGTGAAGAATCTAGAGAGCACTTCTCTTCTCTGTCACTTACTCTGTCTAAGCTTTGATTTACCTTAGTAAGAAGTAGCTATCAAGCATTTATAAACCATCTATTTCACTCTGTTATCTAAGCCTAAACCCTCTTACTTCAAACAAAGTTTCCGCACCCGAGATTCTTCGCTATCGCTCAGAATGACAGCTTCCCTGCTCGACCGCCCTGTTGATGGGCGGTCCATGGTTTCCGCACCCGAGATTCTTCGCTATCGCTCAGAATGACAGCAACCAATCCTTTGCCCTTAAGCAGATATCCTTATCCACCTATTCACCGATTTTATCCATTCGTATGAATCGGCTTCGGGACTTCGGTAATC
>NZ_PFNG01000044.1:0-7962 GCF_002791875.1 Candidatus Aquicultor secundus
AAGCACAGTTAACAAAGAGGCTCATCCTGTTGTAACCGAGCAGCCTCAGCAGCGGGTGGCCATGTCTCCAATCGATGCCGCTGAAAAGCCCATGGAGAACACTAAACCCGAGATACAACCATCGCTAAGCATGTCCAGCCCCAAGGCCGGAGAAGCGGCTCTGTTAGACCGCTCTCCCCGGAATTCTACATCCGCAATTAATAAGCTTTCTCAAGATACCGCCATAAAGGTCGGGTTGCCAAACTTGTCATGGGTAGCGCCAGAGGTTAAACCCGACCTTGTTCCGGCGGTTGATCATGGAATGTCTACCGTAAAAATGGTTTCACCACCGAAAACACGGGAACCGGTTATGAGCGCTGGCGGGTACACTAAATCCGGTTTATCAACAATTAGCAACCGAGCACATATTAAGGTCAAGAACAATAGCATGGCTGTTTACACCAGCCCGCCCGCCATGAATCCCTTTAAGCAAGCAGTTAGCGTAAAGCAACTAGTAGACCGCACCAAACGAGAGGTTCCACTGGCCAAAAGAGCGACTAAGCAAAACCCTACAATGGCGCAAAGATTGTTTAAATGGCAATTCTTGCCCGAGAGTACATCTGCGTTGGCAATACTTCTCATTGCAATGATCAGCTATCAGTGCACCAGAAGCGCAAAGGAAATTGGGGCAAGTTTAACCGGTGTAGCAAGCGCGTCTTGTTGATACCGCGAGGAGCTGCTATAATTATCGGGTTATATACTCCTGCTTCAGCCCAACTGAAGCCGAATAGTCCGGGGGAGGTGAAGAGTGAGGAACTACGAATGCATGATCATTCTCGAGCCCACTTTGGAAACGGAGGCGATTGATAACGCAGTCGCAAGGTTTTCCGATGTGCTCGCTAAGAATAGCGGGAAAGTCGAGAATGTAAATAAGTGGGGCAGACGCCGTCTAGCTTATCAAATCGGTCAGAACACCGACGGGTACTATATTGTAATGACCTTCCAGGGTGAAGATAGAACCGTTAGCGAGTTCGATCGTATCCTGAAAATCGCTGATGACGTTGTTCGCCATATGATCGTCCGTCTTGGAAAATAGGAGAGAGACATGGCCAGTTTAAACAGGGTGTTTATTATCGGAAACCTAACAATGGATCCAGAACTGAGATTTACCCCAAACGGCGCCGCAGTCGCCAACATCAGGGTGGCGGTTAACCATCGCTACCAGGGAAATGACGGCAACTGGGTAGAGGAAGCAAGCTTCTTTAACGTGGTTGCGTGGGGTAGGCAGGCTGAAACTGCAAATGAGTATTTACGAAAGGGTAAGCCGGTACTCGTTGAGGGAAGGCTCCGCAGCAGCTCATGGGAGACGCCCGATGGCCAGAAACGCTCAAAGGTTGAAATCGTCGCTCAGAGAATCCAGTTTCTTGATAGAGTTGGGGCTGGGGCTCGCAGCGAAGATACTTTAGCGGAGGTTGCCGATGCCGATCTCCAGGCGCTTGGAGATAACATCGACGACGTACCATTTTAAATAGGAGAGGATAAGCATGGCAGATTATATCCGCAAACCCAGGCGCAAGTACTGTGCATTCTGCAAGGATAAAGTCGACTACATCGATTATAAAGATGCCAATCTGTTGCGCCGGTTTATGAGCGACCGCGGCAAAATCAGACCGCGCCGCGTTACCGGCACCTGTGCGCAGCACCAGCGCGATCTATCCATCGCGATCAAGCGCGCACGCGAGATGGCTCTAATTCCATACACACAGAGATAATACAGGAAGAACCAGGTATAAGCAGCCCTTGCTCGAAATAGGCAAGGCATCGAAAGCGTGATTGATACAGATATGCTAACGGTTACGGCTTGTATAGAGGTTCTGTTTTCAAGTAACTAGCCTTTAGTAGGGCGGGGTTTACCTCCGCCCTACTACGCTTTTACCAAACGCCTCCTCGTTCATCGACGAGCAGGGGGAGGTGTGGTAAGATAATAAACTCAAGATTATTTCAATTCGGAGGAGCATGATGAAGGTAATCCTTAAAGAATCCGTAAGCGGATTAGGAAAAACAGGAGACGTCATTGACGTAGCCGACGGCTACGCCAGGAACTATCTAGTCCCCAAAAACATAGCCGTTGTCGCCACAAAGGGCACGCTCAAGGAGTGGGACCTGAGAAGGGCAACCCTTGTCAAGAAAGAAGCCAAGGATCGTACAGAGGCTGAGGCGATTGCCGCCGGCTTAAACAACAAGGAAGTGAAAGTTGAGGCCAAGGCAGGCGAGGAGGGCAAGCTCTACGGCTCGGTTACAAGCAAAGAGATCGCCGCCGCCATCGAGAAACAGCTTAAGACCGAGGTCGACAAGAAAAAGATCGAGCTGGCCCAGCCCATAAAGGAAGTAGGGGATCATCCGGTTACCGTTAAACTCTTCCCGGGGGTTGACACCACAGTGATCGTTAAGGTTGTTGGAAGCAAAGAGGAGTAATGAAAGCGACAGATAGGTCGCAGCAATTTGCAAGTTTCGATAAGGTTCCGCCGCATAATATCGAAGCGGAGCAGTCGGTCCTTGGCGCGATGTTGATCTCTCGGGACGCCATCCCCGAGATGCATGAGGTCGTTACCGCGGATTCCTTTTACACCGAGGCCCACCACCGCATTTTCGCGGCTATCCTGGATCTCTACGCAAAAGGCGAACCGGCGGACGCGATTACGCTATCCGCAGCCCTTTCGAGTAAGGGCGACCTTGAGATTTGCGGCGGCAAACCCTACATCCACACGCTGGTTAGCTCGGTACCGAGCGCGGCCAATGCCGCCTATTACGCAAAAATCGTCGAAAAAGACGCAACACTCAGGGCGCTTATTAAAGTATCCACCGAGATAGCGGCGCTCGGCTACGAGGGGCCGAGCGACGTCGATGCAGTCATCGACCGCGCCGAGAACCTCATCTTTCAAATCGCCCACAAGCGCATGAGCGAGAAATTCGTCCATATCAAGGATCTTTTAACCGAGGGCTTTGAGATGGTCGAGAAGCTCTACGAAAAGAAAGAGCAGATTACCGGCGTTCCCAGCGGCTTCGCGGACATGGATAAACTGCTCACCGGTTTTCACCCCGGCGACCTCGTCATCATCGCGGCGCGTCCCGCCATGGGCAAGACCGCGCTTGCGCTGAATATCGCAACTGAGATCGGCAAAAAGGAAATCCCCGTTGCCATATTCAGCCTTGAGATGAGCCGCCACCAGCTGGCCCAGAGGATGATGTGCTCTGAGGCGAGAATCGACAGCCACCGCTTAAGAACCGGCCGCCTGCGAGACGAGGACTGGTCGAAGCTCTCCGGCGCGGTCGGGCGCCTTGCTGAAAGACCCATCTTCATCGATGACACACCCAGCATCGGCATCTTCGAGGTGCGCGCCAAAGCCCGCCGTCTTTTCGCCAGGCACACGCCGGGCGTTGTTATCGTCGATTACTTGCAACTCATGCAATCCTATCGCAGGGTCGAAAACCGGCAGCAGGAAATCGCCGAGATATCCCGAGGCCTTAAAATCCTCGCCAAGGAACTCGAAATCCCCGTGCTCGCTCTCTCCCAGCTCTCCCGAGCGGTCGAGCAGAGAAGCGATAAGAAGCCACAACTCTCTGACCTGAGAGAATCGGGTGCTATTGAACAGGATGCAGACATTGTTATGTTTATTCACCGCAATATGTACGGCAACTATGATGATATGAGCGCGGCGGAAGAGCGGGCTGCGGCGGAGGTAATCGTGGCCAAGCACAGGAACGGTCCTACGGGGGTCGTGTCCCTTTACTTCAACGAGCACTGCACGAGATTCGAGAACATCTCGCGTGGCAATTAATCCCTAACTTGTTTTCTGATACATGTGTGATAAAGCGCAAAATTGAAGCCCGGGTTAGTCCCGCTTGGCCTTCTTAATCTTGGCGTCGCGTTTTTTCTTGAAGGGGATAACGTTTGCGTGCTTTTTGCGGCCGCCGACCGGACCGGAGGGGTCGTTGTGGTAGCGATTTTGCGGCGGGCCGTAAGCATTGCGGTTGCGACCGCGCAGCCACAAGATAGCCAGGGCGGCGACCAGGCCGATGATAAGAACCCAATACACCAGGTCGAGCGCCGCAAGAAACGTCTTTGCCGATGCGATGACGACCGCGATAGCCAGCAGGATTATGATGTTTTTATAGCGCATAATTCTATTCCAGAAAGAAGGACCTTTCTTTTCGGAGCCCCCGTAGACTAGCAGAGACCCGCAGTTTGGACACCTGAACTTACCGGATTCGAATTTGCTTCCGCAATTTGGACATTGTGACATATTCATTCATTATAGATTTAAAGAGGTTCAAATAAAAGATGCTAGGGCTAAGGGAGTTATTATCTATTGTAGCGTTGTCAGGTTTCGAACGTTGATACGAACTGTTTCGGCTGGTACAATAAGGTTTGGCTTAAATATTGGGAGATGTACGTTTGGAGGCGCTACTTTGGGGATCGTTGTACAAAAATTTGGCGGCAGCTCCGTGGCCGATGTCGATAAGATAAAAAACGTTGCGCGCCGAGCCGTTGCTACCAAGGCGGAAGGTAACTCGGTTGTCGTGGTTGTTTCGGCGCTCGGCGATACGACGGATGATCTCGTCGAGCTGGCACATCAGATAAGCGAGAAGCCGCCGGAGCGCGAGATGGACATGCTGCTCTCCACCGGCGAGCAGATCTCGGTTGCGCTACTGGCGATGGCGATACACGCCCTCGGGCATGAGGCGATATCCTTTACCGGATACCAGGTCGGCATCCTGACCGACGACAGCCACACCAAGGCCAAAATCCTCGATGTTAATTCGGAGCGGATTTTGCAGGAACTTAACAAGGGTAAAATCGTTATCGTCGCCGGCTTTCAGGGAGTTACTATCGACAACGATATCACGACGCTGGGGCGCGGCGGCTCTGATACCACGGCGGTTGCGCTGGCCGCGTCGCTTAAGGCAGACAAATGTGAGATATATACCGACGTCGATGGGGTGTTTACCGCCGATCCCAGGATCGTGCCCGATGCCTCGCTGGTGTCGGAGATAACCTATGAAGAAATGCTTGAGATGGCTGCTACGGGGGCAAAGGTGTTGCAGCTTCGCTCAGTGGAATATGGCCGTAATAACGGCGTCATCATAAACGTGAGATGCAGTTTTACCGATTGCGCCGGAACGGTTGTCAAGGAGGAAGATCAGGGGATGGAACGACCTATTATAAGTGGGGTAACCCACGATGCAAGCGAAGGGAAAATTACGATTTTCGGCGTGCCGGATCGGCCCGGCATTGCTGCCAAGGTGTTTAGGCCCCTGGCGGCGTCGAACATCAACGTCGACATGATCGTGCAAAATGTAAGCTACGAGGGATTTACCGATATTTCGTTTACGCTCGGGCTCGATGATGTGCCGAGGGCGGAACCCACGATACAGGAGATCGTGCGTGAGCTTGGCGCAAGAGGATATGACTACAACAAAGACATCGCCAAGGTGTCGATTATCGGCGCCGGTATGAAGAGCCATCCGGGTGTTGCCGCTGAGATGTTTGATGTGCTCGCAAAAAACGAGATCAACATCCAGATGATCAGCACATCCCCGATTAAGATTGCCTGCGTTATCGATGCGTCGAATGTGGAGACCGCGGTGCGCGCGCTGCACGAGCACTTCCAGCTCAGCGAGGAGGCAGTCACCAGTGAAACTCTATAATGTTGCGATAGCCGGAGCAACCGGCGCGGTTGGCGAGGAGATGCGCGCCGTCCTCGAGCAGCGAAACTTCCCCGTGGGAAACCTAAAACTCTTAGCCTCGGCGCGATCGGCGGGAAAGAGATTTTCATATAAGGGCGCGGAGATCGCCGTTGAGGAACTAACGAAAGACTCGTTTAAGGATGTCGATATCGCGTTGTTTTCCGCAGGTGGCTCGATCAGCCGGGAGTTCGCTCCTGCCGCGGTCGAGGCGGGCGCGATCGTTGTGGACAACTCGAGTGCATTTCGCATGGATCCTGATGTTCCGCTTATCGTCCCCGAGGTAAATCCGGAGGACATCAAGAAGCACAAGGGCATCATCGCCAACCCAAACTGTACCACCACCATCATGCTGGTGGCCTTAAAGCCGCTGTATGATTACAGCAGGGTAAAGAGAATCGTCGTCTCGACATACCAGTCGGCCTCGGGTGCCGGCGCAAAGGGCATGGATGAGCTGTTGAACCAGGCCAAAGCATTTGCGGCGGGCCAGCCGATCAACGTTGAGTTTTTCGCATACCAGCTGCTCTTTAACCTGATACCGCACATCGATGTCTTCCAGGACAACGGCTACACCAAAGAAGAGATGAAGATGGTCAACGAGACGCGCAAGATCATGGGAGATGCTGAGATACAGGTCAGCCCGACCTGCGTGCGCGTATCCGCTATACGGGCGCATTCTGAGGCCATTAACGTAGAGACCGAGAAGAAGATCACCCCCGAGAAGGCGCGCGAGCTGTTTGCGGCCGCACCGGGTTTGCAGGTAATAGACGATCCCGCAAACAAGCAATACCCGATGCCGCTCTTCGCATCGGGCCAGGATGATTGCTTTGTCGGGCGCATCAGAGAGGACCTTTCCTGCGAGAACGGTCTTAACTTCTGGGTGGTCGGCGACCAAATCCGAAAAGGCGCCGCGCTTAACGCCGTACAAATCGCGGAGGAATTGGTTAAAGCCGAGGTCGGGCTTCGGAAGTCGCCCTTGATTGGCTGAAACATCACTGCTCGAAAGATGAGGAAATCATCGCCATCGTCGAGAACCGCGCCTGCGGCATCGACGCCATCCAGTATAAATAGCTTCTTGGCGCTTTTAACCGCTACACCAAACCTAAACCTACTGATGCAGTAGCCGATACTTACAATACTGTTTTACGTTTGCAATGTAGCAGGACCGCCGCAAGGACGGTTCCATGAGGTGAGGGCGTTGGCCGCTTCCGTATATGCTTTAATTCTTGTAGTGATTGTAATTGCCGCCTCGTTTAGAAGGGCCGAAGACGGCGGAACCGTTACGCCCTTTATCGATTGGGTCGGCACCGTGCAGCTTAAAGGGATCGCGATTTTGCTGGTTATCATCTCTCACCTCAAGCTGCTAAAATTCATCAGCTTACCGTACGATTTCTCTTTTTCCGGTGCCTGGGGTGTGGCGATATTTTTGTTGCTCTCCGGTTTCGGTCTGACGCAGTCGTATCTTAAAAACGGGGTAAGCAACGGATTTTTCAAGAAGCGGTTTAGTAAAGTGGTTTTGCCCTATGTAATAGTAACGGGTATCTGGCTCGCTATCGATGCAATATTTCTTGCTAAGACTTATTCCTGGTCAACAGCCCTTCTCGCGCTGACCGGCTTCGACTTGAGCACGTCAATAGATCCCACGATGTGGTTTGTAACCTTTATTATCCTCTGGTACCTGATATTCTTCCTGGTATTTAAACTGCCGACGCGCGATGCGGTCAAGCTTGTTCTGCTCTTTGTGTTCGCATACCTGTTCAGAAATCACGCCGCGCTCGTTTTTCCAAGCAGGATTGCCTGGCAATGGGGGCTTCATGCCTACCTGTTCCCACTCGGAGCTCTCGCGGGGCTCTACTATCGCAGGTTAAGCTATATTGTGAAACCAAAAGTGCTGGTACTGTGCCTGGGTGTGGCGGTGATCCCCACGTTTTACTTCTTTAGCATGTACGTAGGCAAAAGCCTCGATATCTTTGAGAACTATACATGGGCAAATTTTGCATTCGCGCTCGGCGTAATACTGTTGATGGCGATCGCAAGATTCTACGGCCTTTCGTCGAAACCCCTCGTGCTTGTTGGCTCTATTTCTTATGAGTTGTACCTATTCGAGTGGGTGTTCATGGGCAAATACAACCTGCTTCATGCTTTTAACGGCAAATGGCTCTCGGGCTTGCTCTTTGCTCTAGTGATCGTTGCTTTAAGTATATCGCTCAGGCGTTTTAAAACCATCGTCGTTAGCTG
>NZ_PFNG01000062.1:0-8016 GCF_002791875.1 Candidatus Aquicultor secundus
GGCCCTTTTTGGCTGCGGGCTCGTAGGGTTTATCGACGATTACCGCAAAGTCGTAAAAGCCAGGTCGCTCGGCCTGAAGGCGCGCTCGAAGATTATCTGGCAGCTTGTGATAGCGATACTGGTAGGGCTGGTGGCGGTAAATTTTGCAAACCTTGCAACGACCGTGCAAATCCCGCTCACGCATCTTGTAATCCCGCTTGGCTCTCCGGCATTTAAGTTCTCGATAATGCACAAAGCGATAGTGGTCCCTATTCTTTATATCACCCTCGTTTTCATAATCATGACGGCGACAACGAATACGGTTAATTTGACCGACGGGCTTGACGGGCTCGCCGCCGGGACGGTTACAATCTCAATGCTTGCCTACGCCGGCATAGCGTTCCGGCAGAACCGGCTTGATCTTGCAATAATCTGTGCCGCGGTAGGCGGTGCCGCTATCGGTTTTCTATGGTTCAACAGCTATCCGGCCAGCATCTTTATGGGCGATACCGGGTCTCTCGGGCTCGGGGGTGTGATAGCGATTATGGCAATCCTGACTAAAACGGAGTTGCTGCTTGTTCTTATCGGCGGCATTTATGTGATAGAAGGTCTCTCCGTCATCGGCCAGATTGTGAGCTATCGCTGGTTTAAACGACGAATTCTAAAGATGGCGCCGATCCATCACCATTTTGAGATGCAGGGATGGTCTGAAACGCAGATAATGATGCGTTTTTGGATTATTTCCGGCATTTTCGCCGGTATTGGGTTTGGTATCTACTTTATGACGGCAACGAGTACGGCGTCACATTAGTGGCGCTCTAGAGAATAGAAAATTTTATATTTTCAAAACCCTTATTAATTGATGTGTGACCGAGGGCTAGGTAGCGGCCACGAGATAACGGCGACAAGAAGGTAATCGGGTGGAGTTTGTAGAAAAGAATATCCTGGTCATAGGGCTTGGACGTAGTGGGAAAGCGGCATCGTTAAAGCTGAAAGCGCTTGGCGCTACGGTGCTGGCCTCAGACACCTCTGAGAAAGATGAAATCAAGCAAGTTGCCGCCGAGCTTGAGAAAAGCGGCATTACCGTGCGGCTTGGTAAGCAGGAAGAAAGCTTGCTTGATGAAATTAATTTAATAGTGGTAAGCCCGGGGGTGCCGAGCCGCGTTCCGGTTCTTGAAGCCGCACGGCGGCGTGGTATCCCGATATGGAGCGAGATCGAGCTTGCCTACCGGCTGACCGGCAAGCCGATTGTAGCCATTACCGGAACAAACGGAAAAACCACAACGACGACGTTAACCGGAAAGGTATTTGAGGCCGCTGGGAAAAAACCGGCCGTTGCGGGTAATATCGGGGTCCCGCTTGTAACGGCGGTTGACGATGCGGATGTCGAAACACTGGTTGTTGAAGTGAGCAGTTTTCAGCTCGATACGATTGTCGATTTCAGGCCAAAGGTATCGGTGCTTCTTAATATTACCGAGGATCACCTTGATTGGCACCCGGATTTTGAGGACTACGTTCGGGCTAAGAACCGCCTGTTCGCGAATCAGACGGACGACGATGTCGCGATTCTCAATATGGATGATGAGGTAGTACGATCGCTTGCACCTCACATAAAGGCAAAAGTCGTTGGGACGAGCAAGAAACAGGAACTTCATCCGGGAGTTTTTATACGAAACGGTCGCGTTATCGCGGATATCGGCGGTGAGGTTGATATCTGCGGGGTTGATGAGGTAAAAATCCGTGGCGACCACAATTTAGATAATATTATGGCCGTCGCCGGGATATCTCTGGTATTTGGGATCGAGCCCACAGTAATTAAAGAGGTGGTTGCCGGTTTTACGGGTTTAAGCCACCGTACGGAGTTTATCGCATCTGTTGATGGGGTGGAGTATTACAACGACTCAAAGGCAACGAACGTCGATGCCACGGTAAAGGCGTTGACCGCTTTTAATAAACCGATTGTCCTTCTTGTTGGAGGAAGGAATAAAGGAAATAGTTTTACCGCCCTCGCCCAGTATATAGATATAAATAGGCAGGTAAGAGCGGTGGTCGGTTTTGGTGAAGCCGGCCATGAGATTTTAAGGGCGCTACCTGTCGGTACTCTTCAAGAGTATGCCGGAACGGTTGACGACGCGGTCGTACGGGCTGCAAGGCTCGCGCAACCCGGCGATATTGTATTGTTCTCACCGGCCTGTGCAAGTTTTGATGCATTCAATGGATATGCGCAAAGAGGCGAAGCATTTCGACAAGCCGTTCTGGCGCTCGGAGAAAAACATGGCGAGAGCAAAACAAAAAAATAAGAAAAATTATCACAGGCTGCTCGGCGTGGTTATCGTGATGATCCTGTTCGGGCTCATTATGGTCCTTTCGGCGAGCCACGCCCGGGCGTATGCGAGCACGGGCGATAGCTATTATTACATAAAAAAGCAACTTATCGCGGCTGGGATAGGGTTTGCGGCCTTAATGTTCTTG
The DNA here is from genome assembly GCF_002791875.1 of Candidatus Aquicultor secundus. Lineage (NCBI taxonomy): Bacteria > Bacillati > Actinomycetota > Candidatus Aquicultoria > Candidatus Aquicultorales > Candidatus Aquicultoraceae > Candidatus Aquicultor > Candidatus Aquicultor secundus. The sequence continues at coordinate 2,452 of NZ_PFNG01000062.1, forward strand.
TCGAATGTTCCCCTGAAAACCCTGCAGCGTATGGTGCGGCCCGCCATGTGGGCGGCAGTTGGATTACTTGTTGCCGTCCTCATCCCGGGAATCGGCAAAAATGCCGGAGGCGCCACCAGTTGGATTCCCCTGGGCGGCTTTCAGATACAACCTTCTGAGCTGGCAAAAATCGCGGCTATCTTGTTTACCGCTGATTTTTTTTCTAAAAGAAGCAGGGGATTAAAGGACATAAGAGAACTTTATCCCTACGCCGGGGCTATATTGCTGATCATACTCCTGATTATGAAGCAGCCGGATATGGGGACAACTCTCGCCCTCTGTATCACACTATTTGTCATGTTGTTTGTCGGCGGTCTTAATATGAAATATATTGCTGCGGCGGCTTCCCTTGGCACGGTGTCTGCAATTGCTCTCATTTTTGCCAGATCATATCGCTTAAACAGGATTACCTCGTTTCTCAACCCGAACGCCGACCCCCTTGGCAACGGCTGGCAAATCAAGCAATCATTGCTGGCATTTGGCTCGGGTGGGCTAACAGGCGTTGGTTTTGGGATGAGCAGGCAGAAATATTTTTACCTGCCGGCCGCCCACACCGATTTCATCTTCGCCATTATCGGGGAAGAGCTTGGTCTTTTGGGCACGTTATTCACTATTTCACTCTTCGCACTTTTTGCCTACTATGGAATCAGGATTTCACGCCAGTGCAAAAGTCAATTCGGGTACCTGCTCGGCGTGGGTGTGACTTCCATGGTCGCCCTGCAGGCTATCGTTAATATGGGGACGGTAACCGCGGTGTTGCCCATAACGGGCATCCCGATGCCGTTTATAAGTTACGGCGGCTCGTCGCTGATGGCTAATCTCGCAGCGGTGGGCATCCTTCTCAGTATTGCGCTTGAAGGCAACAGGGGATCCGCTTCGCGCAGGAGAAGGAAGCCGCTTCGCGCCGTTGACGGCGGGGATATCGAAGAGACTACCAAAAAGGGCAAACACAGGGCAAAATCATCGAAGAAGCGGGCGAGGGCTAAGGCGCTGGAGGAGACCTCGAAAGCCAGGACAAAGAAGGTAAAGAAGAAAGAAATCAGGAGTCGTGTTAATGCGAGTAATAATAAGCGGGGGCGGAACAGCGGGTCACGTGTATCCGGGGCTGGCTCTCGCCAAAGCGCTACAAAAAGCAAGAAACGATCTTGAAATATTGTTTGTAGGCACATCGACCGGTCTAGAGGCTACACTTGTACCGCAGGCCGGCTTTGATTTTAAGGCAATTGAGGCGAGAGGGCTTCCAAGAAAGCCGTCGTTTAAGGCACTTGTTTCATTCATATCTGCAGGTAGGGGAACGATTGAGGCGGTAAGCGTGTTTCGTCGTTTTAAGCCGGACGTGGTTGTGGGTATGGGTGCCTATGTGAGTTTACCCGTCGTGGGGGGCGCTGTCTTGCGGCAGATTCCGACGGTGATCCACGAACAAAACGCCGTCCCCGGCCTGGTAAACAAAGTCCTTGGCAGGGTTGTAGGTGCAATTGCTGTATCCTATCCCGATATGAGGGGGTATTTCCCGGCAGATAGAAGGGTTGAGTTTACAGGCAATCCTATCAGGGAAGAGATTTTATCGACCGACAAAAGCAAGGCCAAACAAGCATTTGACGTGAACGCATCCCGGAGAGTTTTACTCGTGTTTGGAGGAAGTCGCGGTGCCAAAAAAATAAACGAGGCGGTAGTTGAGGCCTACGATCGGTGGCGGCATAACGACGGCTTGCAGATAATCCATGCTACGGGTAAGATAAACTATGAATCGGTACAAAGAGCGATTGATAAGATAAAACTACCTGAAGATAAGCTCAAATATACGGCCTACCCCTACCTGGACAATATGGGTGAGGCATATGCTGCGGCCGACCTTCTGGTATGTCGTTCGGGGGCCACGACGGTTGCCGAAATCACCGCAATCGGCCTACCGGCCATTATGGTCCCATACCCTTATGCGACGGATAATCACCAGGAGAAAAACGGCCGTGAGCTTGAAAGGCTCGGCGCCGCCAGGTTGATACTAGATAAGGATTTGGATGGCGTGTCTCTCAGCAAAGCGGTCGATGGGCTTATCTTGAGCGAGGATGCTCTTTTGCAGATGGCGGAGGCTTCGAGGCAATTCGGGCGGCCCGATGCCGATAAGGCGCTGGCCGATCTTGTATTTGAAATTGCCGAGAGCCGCAAACACTCGACAGAAAAGTAAAACGTTAAGAATATGTAAGATTATCGATGCTTAAGATGCAGAAACGTAAGGAGACACAATGGTTGAAAACTTGATGCATATCCACTTTGTCGGCATCGGCGGGGCCGGAATGAGCGGCATCGCGAAGGTCCTTCTTGATATGGGGTATAAAGTAAGCGGTTCTGATCTGAAAGAATCCCGTTATACCGCTTCACTAAGAGAAAAAGGCGCGATTATCTCAATCGGCCATAGTGCAGGTAACATCAACGACCCCGATGTGGTGGTTGTTTCCACTGCAATTCCCACTACAAACCCGGAAGTAAAGGCGGCCAAAGAGAGTAATATCCCGGTAATGCGCAGGGCGGAAATGCTTGCCGAGCTGGGCAAAAACTTGCGCAGCATAGCCGTGGCCGGAACGCACGGCAAGACGACTACGACTTCGATGATCTCGCTTACGTTTGAAAAAACCGGTCTCGACCCGACATTTCTTATCGGCGGGGAGCTTAACGATATTGGAAGCAACGCCAAGCATGGCGGCGGCGAGTTTTTCGTCACCGAGGCCGATGAGAGCGACGGCTCGTTGCTCTTTTTGAATCCTGAAGTAATCGTTCTGACCAATATAGAGGCCGATCATCTTGATTATTACGGTTCGCTCGAGGCGATCGAGGAGTTCTTCTTAAAATTTGTCGAGTCGCTGCCCGAACACGGGTTTGTCGTCGCATGTGCGGATAATCCGGGCGTAGCCCGCTTAATGGAGCGCTCCGAAAAGAGATTTGTAACTTACGGTGTCGAGCAGGAAGGCGAGAGCCGGCCGAGCGCGCACAACTTTATCGCGCGCAATGTGGTGCTGCATAAGTTCGGTAGCACCTATGACGCCTATCATAACGGCGCGCTTATCGGTGAAGTAAAGTTAAACGTGCCGGGCGTGCATAACGTCTATAACTCACTTGCCACAATCGCTTTAAGCAATAGCCTCGGTATTGAGATGGATGCCGTGTTGGGTGCGCTTAGCCGGTTCTCGGGCGTCAAGCGCCGCTTCCAGGTAATCGGGACAACCCCCGATTTCACGCTGGTCGATGATTACGCACACCATCCAACCGAAGTTGAGGCCACGCTTAGCGCGGCTAAAAGCGGCGATTGGAGCAGGCTCATCTGCGTGTTCCAGCCCCACAGGTACTCAAGAACCAAGTTTTTAAGTAAGGAATTCGGTCCGGCGTTTAGCAATGCGGATGTAGTTGTTCTTACGGATGTCTACGCCGCCGGAGAAGATCCGATTCCCGGCGTGACCGGTAAAGCCATAGTGGATGCCGTCCTTGCGGAAAGCCCGAGGAAAAACGTTGTTTATTTGCCTAAGAAAACAGAAATTCCAAAATTCCTGTTGGAAACGGTTAGAGAAGGCGACCTTGTTCTTACCATGGGCGCAGGGGATATAAGCGCTATCGGAGAGGATTTTCTAAAATTGCATAATCATCGAAGATAAGTATGCAATTTTAGAGCAATGGAGCAATAGAACAGATGTTGAACAACCGTTACGTGAGCAGGGCTTTTAGCACCTTACACAAGTATTTAAACGACAATGTTGTGAAAGGTAAAGTTCTTGCCAAAGAAACTACAATGAGGGTTGGCGGACCGGCGGAGATCTTTGCTGTCGCCGATTCGCTGGACCAACTGATCATTGTGCTTACCACCGCAAAGGAATGGGGACTTCCGCTTTTTGTTATTGGGAAGGGTTCCAATTTACTCGTATCTGACAACGGTTTTCCGGGGATCGTCCTGCGCCTGGGAAGAGATTTTATGCGAAAAAGAGTCGAGGCGGGTAAAATACAGGCCGGCGCCGCCGTTTCGTTGCCGTCTCTCGTCCAAACAGCCGCAAAGCACTCGCTCGTCGGTTTAAGCTTTGCCGTGGGCATCCCGGGCAACCTTGGCGGGGCTCTCAGGATGAACGCGGGCGCGCATGGAAAATCCATTGGTGATACGGTTGGCAATGTCGTAACCTATACGAGGGCCTGTGAACTCACAGTATTGAAGCGCGATCAGATAGATTTTGGATATAGGAACAGCAGTCTAAGCAGAGATGATATAATTGTCGAGGCGACGCTGGTTCTTGTGCCCGGTGATCCGGAGGTCATCAAGCATGAGATGGAGGACTATTTTTCCAAGCGTAAGAACAACCAGCCGTTGCAATTGCCAAACTCCGGAAGCATCTTTAAAAACCCTAAAGCCGGTTCGGCGGGAAAATTGATAGAAGAGACCGGGTGTAAAGGTATGAGAATAGGCGGCGCCGAAGTCTCCACCAAACACGCGAATTTTATAATTAATTGCGGCTATGCGACTGCATCCGATGTGTATCACCTAATGAAGGCCGTGCAGCAGCGGGTCTTTGAAGCGCGCGGTATCCTGCTGGTGCCCGAAGTCGAACTATTAGGGGAGTTCGACAAAGTCCTCTTAACGCCTACCAATGACAGATAAGGCAGGATAAGAAGGCACATACTATATCACTAAAAGAGAGTATCGTTACACCATAAGTAGTTTATTCAAAGCATTATTGGAAGCATAAGGGAAGCACAAGGTGATGCAAGTTGAGCGAAGGCAGGCAGATAGCAAAGACTAAAGCAGAAGAAAGACAGCAGAAACTTGTCCTTATCCGGCGAAAACGCCGCAACCAGATAGCGATTATTGCAGCAGCCGTATTTGTCGTGTTGATAGGGGCATTTGAACTCTATCATTCCGGGCTGTTCAACGTTACCAAGGTCGAAATAACAGGCAATAAGGCGGTGCCTGCCGCAAAGATTGCCCAGGTTTGCAATGTTGATCAGGAGACGAATCTGCTTAGCGTTTCAACGGAGGATATCCGGAATAAATTACTTAAGGAACCCTGGATAAAAGACGTAGCGGTTAAACGGGCGCTACCGCACACGCTCAAAGTGGAACTCGTCGAGCGCATGCCGGCCGTCCTCATTTCCTTTGGAGGGAAGTTTTACCTTGTCGATGAAGATCTCTTTGTGGTAGCCGAGCGACAGTACGCAGATGGCGCCAATGTCCCTACTGTTACCGATCTGCCTGTGGCCAAAATTAAAGTCGGGGATAAATTAATGAACGAGTCGCTTGATAATGCCGTTAAGTGTCTCAAATCCATGGACCCCGAGCTTAGAAAAACGATCGTTCTGATCTCGGCCCCATCGGTCGACAAACTTTCCTTATATAATAAAGACAACATGGAAATCCTTTATGGTGAGGCAAAGCAGGCCGACCAGAAAAACAAAGTCCTCCAGAGCATCCTTAAGGAACAGGGCCGCCAGGTAATCTTCATCGATATCCGAAGCTACCCCCACTCAGACCCGGTCTTGCGCCGTATCGATTCG
>NZ_PFNG01000211.1:0-296 GCF_002791875.1 Candidatus Aquicultor secundus
CGCCAGGTCGTTTTTCTTTGAAAACCGCACCTCTGGGGAGCCAAACCCGGCAAATGAACCCTCAAGAATCGGGTTCGCCCGCATGGCGATGCTATCCGTAAACCCCGCGCTGTGAGGAGAAATAAAAACAAGCGCATCGGGCTCGGCCTGCGCTACCTGTTCGGCAACCTTCAGCATCGCATCCGTTGTGGATGTTACCCGGTTGAGGTTGTCCCTCCCGATATCCGGGATAACAATCGGTGGATGGGGCATTAAACAACCAATAACAACGGGCATCTTCTCCTCCAGCTTAAGTA
>NZ_PFNG01000211.1:307-8097 GCF_002791875.1 Candidatus Aquicultor secundus
GAAGTTGACGATCTTGTTCGTTCGCGTGCGACCGGTCAGAACACCCCTGTTCTTCTTGCTTACACCTTCTATAAAAACTTCGATATCCCTACCGACCAGCTCTTTATTTTTTTCCAGACTGATCCTGTTTTGCAGTTTAATAAGCCTGTCAAAGCGATCCGCCTTAACATCGGCCGTCACCCGGTTTTCCATGTTCGCCGCCGGAGTTCCCTCACGCGGTGAAAAGATAAACGTAAACGCCGAGTCATAGCGGGCCTTCTCAACAATATCCAGCGTATGCAGGAAATCCTCCTCTGTCTCGCCCGGGTATCCGACCATGATGTCCGTGGTAAGACTTACGCCGGGGATCGCTTCATAAATCTTCTCGACCGTCTCGAGGTATTTCTCCTTGGTGTATTTCCTGTTCATTACCTTAAGAACAGTATTCGAGCCTGCCTGCACCGGAAGATGGATGTGCTCGCATATTTTATCCCCATGTGCGATCGCATCGATGATATCATCCGTCAAATCTTTAGGATGCGATGTCGTAAACCTGATTCGCCTTAAGCCCGCTATCCCGTTCAGATCGGTTAAGAGTCGCGCAAAACTGCTTTCTCCGTAGAGGTCGCGACCATAGGAGTTTACGTTTTGTCCGAGCAAGGTTATCTCGATAACGCCGTCAGATATCAGGCGTTCTACCTCGGCATGGATGTCCTCAAGCGTGCGGCTTGCCTCTCTGCCCCGCGTATACGGCACGATGCAGTAACTGCAGAAGTTGTTGCAGCCTATAATTATGGGAATCCAGGCGTGGTATGCTTCTTCCCGAAGGCTCGGCATAGTAGTCGGCATGATTTCGATTTTATCCGCTATCTCGCAGATCGATTCGCGCCGCCGCTCGACCGATTCTATCATATGCCCCAGGTTGGGCATATTAAGCGTGCCGAAGACTATATCGACGTGTGGCGCTTTTTTAAATATGAGTTCTTTTTCATCCTGCGCCACGCAACCGCCGACGGCGATTATAAGGTCGGGTTCGCTTTTCTTGCGGCTCCTTAGATTGTTGAGGTTACCGAAAAATCTGTCCTCGGCATGTTCTCTTACCGTGCAGGTATTAAAGATCAGAATCTGCGCGTCATCGGCGTTTTCTGCTTGTGCGTAGCCGATATCGGTGAGCAGCCCGGCCATGCGCTCAGAATCGTGTTTATTCATTTGGCAACCAAACGTGGTTATATGGAATTTCTTCATCGAAGATATTGTAACAAATGCGCAGTAAAAAGCCAGTGTTAAGTTGGCGACTGTCAAGTAGACCTACTCCGAAATAACCAGCGCATGCCTCGCATGTAGGGGCTTAAGCTTGTCTCGGCCCTCCCCGACATAGCACACCAATCTTTAGAAGCCAGAAGCCAGAATAAAACCTTTGTCTTAGAAAGGTATGAATTCGCCTAGACGCTAGGTAGTGGCAATCACTGTAAGTGCACTCGAGATTCTTCACAACGCTTCAGAATGACACTTCTTAACTCTTGTGTTTCATGCTACCTACTGTATACTCCCTGCTAAAACCCACACCCTCGGCCTGCAATCGTTCGATATTTGAAAATGACGACAAGCTTTATCGCTACAATCGACGCTTTTTTTCAAGTTGGACGAGGGTCTTGTCGGGGACGTAGATAGTTCCCAGGCGCAGGCCGTGGGTTGAAAGGGGTCCGTGGCAATCGGAGCCGCCGGTTACCACGAGGCCATAATCGTACGCGATTTGCAGGTAGTGTTTTACAACATCGGGTGTGTGCTCGATATGGTAGGCCTCAATCCCATCAAGGCCCATGGCGACAAACTCGGGGATGTGTTCGTCCAGGCCGGCCAACCCGGGATGTGCGAACACCGCAACGCCTCCCACTTCGTGAATAAGGGAGATCGCTTGGCTGGGCGAATACACAAACTTATCGATATAACAGAGAGAACCGCGTTTCAGATATTTAACAAAAGCCTCAGATATCCTAGATACCTGATTGTTCTTAAGGAGCGCTCGCGCGATATGGGGACGGCCAACGGATGCGCCGCCCGCTACCTCAAGCACTTCCTCAAACGTGATGTCCAGGCCTTCGCCTTGTAAACATACAACGATCTTTTCTGCGCGCTCAATGCGCGCTTTTCTTAAGGAACTTAAAGCTTTGTCCAACACGCGGCTTTTGTAATCAATAAAAAAGCCGAGAATATGTATATCTCGGCTATTATATCTTGAGCTCAGTTCAACTGCCGGTATAACCCTGGTATCCAGCCTTTCTGCAAAGGCCAGTGCCTCCTGGATTCCCTCAACGGTATCGTGGTCTGAGATCGCGATCGCATTGAGACCCAAGTTAGCCGCTAGCTCCACAACCTGCCCGGGGCTTAAGCTGCCGTCAGAAGCAGTCGTATGGAGGTGTAGGTCAACCGACATATTGATTGGTGTCCTCTACCTTGGCTCAACGATCAGCTTGATCGCAGTGCGCTCTTCGCCATTGATCTGAATGTCGGTGAACGCCGGGACGCAAACGAGGTCTAAACCGCTCGGTGCAACAAAACCTCTTGCAATAGCTACCGCTTTGATTGCTTGATTTAGGGCTCCTGCGCCAATCACCTGAATTTCCGCCCGCCCGCGTTCCCTTAGAACACCGGCGAGAGCTCCGGCTACAGAATTCGGACTCGACTTTGATGAAACCTTTAGTACTTCCATTTAATCCTCCTTAACGGCGTACGAGTAAGTGCTTGGTATATCTGCAATGTAGTAATTCGACACTACTCGATTAGTTCCTTCATTAATATAGCAAATATTGCCATTAAATGTAATTAATTTCCTTTCGATTGTAACTTAATCGTTACTTTTAGACAATCTTTATCAGCTTGAACATCAGCAGCTTCGTTAATTTCTATGAAATACTTGTCTCCGATCGCCGTAAAACTATCACCGATCAGCTTTGCCAAGTAACTGAGATCTTCCTGCGATATACGCCTCGCGAGAGGCTCTTGTTTTAAAAGATCTATCTTTTGTCTTTCGGGCTCTTCGCGCCCTGCTTGGTTGTTGAGCGCCTCTAGAATGGTGCTTAAAGGATCGACCCTGTTGCTTACAATCCGCTGGGCGTTTCTAACCGAGATCTTGAGACCGAGCCTTCGCTCGGCAACGTCCGATAGCATCGCCGCGGATTTTACTGAGTTCACGCAGCGCCAGATTTTAAAATCCTGCGCTTTGACGCCCTCTGTATCGTCGTTACCCTGTGCGCACAGGTGATACATAGTCGCCAGAATCTCAGTAGGTGAGCCGAGGAATATTGTAAGGTCCTGGTTATCGAGGTTGAACTCGAGAACTGTTCTTATAATATTGTGCGGCCCTCGTATGATTATCGGCTCACCTTTTCTATACTTTATAGTCGGATATGTGGACTGGTCTTTACGCTCGTTGAGGAGGCCGGTGCTGGTTTGTACCCTAAAGACGCTTCCTCTACCAGGGGACGAAAACACAAGCTCGATTTCATCGGCGGCTTGTTTAATGGAAAAAAGCGCCATTCCCCTGCCATGGATACCATAGCGGTCGGTGATAACGTTTTCGAGCTTGGAGGTAACACGAGGTTCAAATACTTTCTCGTGTAGCTCTGTTGGGATGCCGTTACCATCATCAATAATAGTAACCTTGCGAATAAGATTGTCTTCCTTTGTGGAGGCGACAAAAATCGTGGAAGCACCCGCATCACGCGAGTTCCGGAGCATTTCGAGGACGATATCTTCCATCGATTGGATATCGTGTTTGGCCTGACGTCGTTCCGCTTCGCTAACGTTTAAGCGGACAAAGCCCTGCCCAAAATCCTCTTCGATTTTCAGATACTGGTCCCCAGTAAGGTTTGCTACAAAGCTTAGCAAAGAGTTGTTTGTGGTTTCTGACATCTTTAGACCTAGCGCTAGTACAAATAATACTACCTATATTGTTCTATGGAATACCTGTTTTGTCAAATCTTAGTATAGATGAGCAGTGAATTTAAATAGGTTAGCCCAACAAATATAACATATTACAACTGTTACATACCGCATAAAAAAGCAAGAGGGGTTTTTATGCCCTCTTGCTTTATCACTTTGTGCTCGTTGAGATGCTTAAATAGCTTATTGACATCTCTAACGGCTTGGCCGGCTATTTAGCGTACTCTATGGCCCTATGCTCTCGAATAACGACCACTTTGATCTGGCCCGGATATTCGAGTTCGCTTTCGATTTGCTTCGCTACATCACGCGCAAGGAGCGCCGCTGAAGCGTCATCCATGTCTTCGGGCTTTACCATGATACGAAGCTCACGGCCCGCCTGCATGGCGTAACACTTCTCAACACCCCGGTAGGACTCGGCGATGGTTTCAAGCTTCTCAAGACGCTTGACATAGCTCTCGAGCGTTTCGCGTCGTGCTCCGGGGCGTGCGCCTGAAATCGCGTCTGCCGCCTGAACGAGAACGGCCTCGACCGATTGTGGCTCGATTTCGCCATGGTGCGCCTCTATCGGGTGCACGACAGCTGCCTGCTCGTGGAATCGCTTTGCAAGTTCCGCACCGATAACGGCGTGCGGTCCCTCGACCTCGTGATCAATGGCTTTGCCGATATCGTGCAGCAGACCAGCTCTTTTGGCCAACCTGATATCGGCGCCAAGCTCTGCTGCCATAATACCAGCCAGGTGCGCCACCTCGATGGAGTGCTGCAGGACGTTCTGTCCGTAGCTGGTGCGGTATTTCAGCCGTCCCAGGACTCTCACAAGCTCCGGATGGAGCCCGTGGATGTCGGTGTCAAACGTGGCCTGTTCGCCCACCTCGCGAATGTGCGCTTCTACCTCATCACGTGCCTTCTCATACATCTGCTCGATTCTCGCCGGATGTATGCGCCCATCTGCAATGAGCCTTTCCAGCGCAAGGCGTGCAATCTCCCTTCTTACCGGGTCGAAGCTCGAGAGAATAACCGCCCCCGGAGTATCATCGATGATGAGGTTGATACCCGAGAGGTTTTCAAAGGCCCTGATGTTTCGGCCTTCCCTCCCGATAATTCTACCCTTCATTTCATCGCTTGGCAGCGGTACCACTGAAACGGTTGTTTCAGCTACGTGGTCGGCCGCGCACCTCTGGATTGCGAGGGCGACCACGTTACGCGCCCTCTTTTCGGCCTCGTCCTTTGCTTTTGCCTCGATGTCGCGGATCATCATTGCGACTTCATGCCTGGTTTCGTCCTCTACCCTCTTAAGGAGCAGTTGACGAGCCTCCCCTGCTGAAAGACCAGCAATTTGTTCCAGGAGTTTTAGTTCTTTTCCATAGATTTCAGAAAGCTCATTTTCAACTCTCGCAATCTCTTTTTCGCGGTCTGAAAATGACCGCTCTTTTCTGTCCAGGTTACTTGATCTTCCATCCAGCGACTCTTCCTTCTGGCTAAGACGTCTCTCCATGCGCTGGATCTCGTTCCGCCGATCGCGCAACTCACGCTCAGCTTCTGAACGCAATGCGTGAATTTCATCCTTAGCATTAATTAAAGCTTCTTTCTTTTTAGATGCTGCTTCCTTTTCTGCTTCAGATAGTATTCGTTTTGCGGCTTCTTCGGCGGAGGCAAATTGTGCTTCTGTAGACGTGCGGCGAATGAAATAGCCGGCCGCGTAACCAGCGGCGGCAGCTATAACAGCTACAATTAAGTATATGATCGCTGTACCCATTGTTGCCCCCTTCCTTTCAATAAAAAAAACCGAGCTATCGCTCGGCAAAAATCCCTACTAAGAATTTGCATACGGTCAACTACCCAGCCTTGATCGCAGGTTAAGACGGCCGAATAATCTCTCATCTTTAGTTGTTTTACAATCTATGTAAAACTAAAAAACGAAGTTCTTAGTAAAGCATTTTCACCAGATACGTCACACCTCTATACTATCTTTACGGATTTTTACTGTCAAGAAATAGAACATCTTTGCACACATCGTAGACGATGGATGCGGTATAGCCGCGGCGCAGCAACAATTGGCTGAGGCGCCGGAAGGAGGCGTTTTTGTCCAGGCCTTTGTACGTGGGCAACTTTGTCTCGGCAAGTCTCTTGGCCAGTTTATATTCCTCATCGGGAGATGTGTTTTCTTCGAGTTTTTCAGCTATTATCTCATCCGGGATGCCCTTCAATCTTAGCTCTTGCTTGATGCGTTTTGGGCCGTATAGCTTGGAATTCATACGGCTTTTCGTCCATGATCGGGCGAAATCCTCATCGTTTAAGTAGCCGAGGCGACGCAGCTCGCTTATCGCCTCCGAGATGATATCCGGATTGAAGCCGGCCGTTTTTAGCCTATCTGATACCTCGTGCTCGCTTCGGGCGCGGTACGAGAGAAGAAGAACGGCGCGGTTTACGGCGCGCCGTTTCTCAAGGGAAAAATCCAGATTTTCAAGTTCACTTGGCGCAAGTTGCCGGCCTTTGAAGAGGCCGGCCTCGACGATTGTTTCAGTATCGTAGGCGCGCCAAAATGTGCCATCTATAAAGATGGAGGTTCGCCAGGGTCTTTTAACTTGCTGCTCGAGTGCTGTAATTGTAACTATCTTCTCAGGTTGCATAATTATAACTATGTCTATAACTATAGCTTACGATTCTACGAGTTCGGTCTCGGTTGCGATTTCTTCGGTCTCGGCGGGTTTTATTAGGCCGACCTTCTCCCTGACCTTGGTTTCTATCTCATGCGAAAGCTCCGAGTTGTCTAAGAGTGTTTGCTTTGCCGACTCGCGGCCTTGGCCGAGGCGTTCCTCATTGTACGTGTACCAGGAGCCGCTCTTTTGGACGATGCCATACTCTACGCCGAGATCAAGCGTGCTCCCCTCTTTTGAGATGCCTTCACCGAACATGATATCGAACTCGGCCTGTCTGAATGGAGGGGCGATCTTGTTTTTAACGACCTTTGCCCTCACTTTGTTGCCCGTAATCTCTGTGCCCTGCTTTATAGAATCCGCTCTGCGGACGTCGATTCTGATTGAAGCGTAAAACTTAAGCGCCCTGCCGCCCGGTGTTACCTCGGGGTTGCCAAACATGACGCCGATCTTCTCTCTCAGCTGATTGATAAAGATGGCGGTGGTATTTGATTTGCTTATCGCGCCGGAGAGCTTTCGTAATGCCTGACTCATAAGCCGGGCCTGCAGGCCAACATGGGAATCGCCCATTTCGCCTTCGATTTCGGCTCGTGGAACGAGGGCCGCAACCGAGTCGATGACGATTACATCTATTGCACCTGACCGGACGAGCATTTCTGCAATTTCAAGGGCCTGTTCGCCGGTGTCCGGCTGGGAGATGAGAAGTTCGTCGGTGTCTACCCCCAGGTTCTTTGCATAGATGGGGTCGAGCGCGTGCTCTGCGTCAATAAAGGCCGCTAAGCCACCGTTTTTCTGGGCCTCAGCGATGACGTGCAGCGCAAGCGTTGTCTTTCCTGAAGATTCGGGACCGTAGATCTCGACCACCCGGCCTCTCGGAACCCCTCCGACACCGAGAGCGATATCGAGCGCAAGCGCCCCTGTTGAGATGACGGCTACATCCATCCGTGATGGATGCTCGCCGAGTTTCATGATTGCGCCTTTGCCATACTTTCTTTCTATCTGTTCTTTGGTTAGTTCAATTACTTTATCCCGGTCCATATCTACTCCTGTGTATTAGTTTAACTGATTATGTGCCGGCCATGTGCCGAATTTATATAGAAGGCTTCTTATTAATGATATTCGAACAAACGTTCGCTGTCAAGCAGCAGCTTACGGGCACAGTTTGATCCTTTTATCCATTATGTGCCACGGCGCAAAAGCACAACTACCTTT
>NZ_PFNG01000005.1:0-1683 GCF_002791875.1 Candidatus Aquicultor secundus
TTACACCCTCCCTAGGATTGAGGTAGTGCAGCATTTGACGGAAACACCACCCGATTTTTTACTGTATCGGCGACTTGGATTATTACTTGAATGGTAGCAACAAGTAGGGCGCTCGTCTTTAAGTACCTCACACAGAAGTGCTATTATATCACTGCAGCTCAGAGATATATTTTGCAAGGTTATGTAACAGATATGAGTTCAAATAGCGTCCTGTGAGGGCGACAAATCTGGAAGATAATGGCTCTACGGAGCCATTATCTGTTTTAGGTGCGCCCGGCACTATCCCAACACGTAGAATTTGTCCTCAAGGCTTAATTTTCAATGCCTTGATTGCAACTATCGTGCCCGCATAGCGCTCGATAATATTCTAAGAAGCCAAACTTGCAATATAGGTATGTGTTATTTATAGTATAAGGCATAGCAAATTATGGCATGGCTATATGACAAGCACGTCGTGCTCACTATGAAAGGAGATTGTATGGTAAGGGGAAAATATGTATTAGCCGTTCTATTAGTAATGCTTATGTCTGGCATATCGTTGTTTGGATGCACGCGGGTTTCAAAGCAGACCTCTCAAAGTTCGATAGATGTTAAATCGAAGTATTTCTCTTCAGAGAAGGTAATGCCAAAGGCAAGAAGGGCGAGAGTCACCTTCAGGGTGGACGTTGGGTCATTTAAAGGAGCGAAGAAAGTACGGATGTGGCTGCCGTATCCGGTATCCAACAAGCATCAAGCAATCACTAATGTAGGTATTAGCGGAAATTATGCTAATAGCGGCATCTATAGTGATGGCAAGCTTAAGAACATGATGCTGTATACTGAATGGACAAACCCGCAAGTTGTTCCCGATATCTCGTTCTCATTCGATGTAAAAAGAAGTGAAATTATCAAAAAAGACTTTCCTGACAGCGAGGAAACCTCGATCGATCCTGATATAAAGGATTATCTAATGCCATCCGGTCTGGTGTCAACGGATGGGGCGGTTAAAGAAACTGCCGAGAAAATAGCGGAAGGTAAAACTTCAGCCCTGGCAAAATCGGAAGCCGTATATGATTATCTCGTCGAGAATTACAAGAGGGATGATACTGTGAAAGGCTGTGGGCAAGGGGATGTTTGCGGTCTGTTAAATAGTAAAAAAGGTAAATGCGCCGACATACATTCAGTGTACGTTGCTCTTTCCAGAAGCGTTGGAGTTCCTGCAAGAGAGATATTCGGAATCAGGATACCTAAAGAATCGGAAGGCGACATGACAAAAGCATACCACTGCATAGCCGAATTCTATATGCCGGGTTATGGCTGGGTACCGGTGGATGCCTCTGATGTCTTAAAACTAATGCTAAAAGAGAACTTGAAGCTGGATGACCCAAAGGTTAAGGATGCTCGCTCTTACTTCTTTGGGACCCAGACTGCGAATTACGTTGAATTTGGAACCGGACGAGATATAACCCTTAATCCACCGCAAGAAGCAGGGAAGCTCAATTATTTCATGTATCCCTATGTTGAAGTTGATGGGAAAGCTCTTGATTATCTGTCGCAGAAGGATTTCAAATATACAGTTATCTATAAAGAGTTATAGAAAGATGCGTTGAGCAAGTATTCCCAGCACAATGCCCTAAATTTGGTAAAGGGATTTAAGTCGCATACAGAAAGCCGTAAACTTGACGGCCCAACCAGGATGTTATA
>NZ_PFNG01000084.1:0-7970 GCF_002791875.1 Candidatus Aquicultor secundus
TTCCGATGCCGAGGAGCTGCTGTATCTGCTTGGCCTTATCCATATACTCCTCTTTGTAGGCGACTATTTCGGTCTTCTGGTAATTAAAGCTGCTCGCGTTTTTAATATCTATCACCATAAACCCGTTTGGCGTAAGCTTGTCCGAAATTACCCTGCCCGCGCCCGGCAAACCGGCGCCGTTGAGTATGATCACCCGGGCGTTATCGGTTTTTACTTCTACTTTTATTCCCCATAACGCCGTGAGTAGACGACCCACTTCCTCATTGTTTGGTTGATAATAAGGTTCCCCGTTTATGCTTACGAACTTCACCGGAAGCGGGACTATGTTTATTTTTGCGGGCATAATCCTTGCAACCTGCTTGCTGTATTCCTTCTTCTCGCCCTCGAAAAGATTGGTCTCAACCGCTTTGTCGAATGCCGTTTGGAAGGTGTTCTCGCTTATCATATACTCAAAATCCTCATAGTGCATGGTTATGTAGCTATCGGCCGGAACGTGCAACAGGTCCTCGACCGCCTTTTTTGTTGAATCCATGCCCAGGGAGAACGACGCGCCGATCTGGTCCAGGCCGAGCCCGGTTATATTGAGATACGTTTTTTCCGGGATATTTATCCCCTGGATCGTCCCGCTTAACAGGTCGATCTTCGCAAAGAGGATACCGCGCGCCTGCTTGTGCCCGTTTTGCTCCTGAACGCCGACGATAAGCACATTTGCGACCTGTTTGATCTGCGCGGCCGTGTCGGTGCTATCCTGTCTTTGATCTTCCCGGGCTCCCTGCTGTTGTTTGTCTTCACCGCGCTTCGTCTCTACGGTATTTTGGTGCTTGGCCGTCCGCTCCGGCCCCGCAGTCCTTTTCCCGGCCAATGCCCTGAACGCGAAAAAGCCGCCCACCGCTACGGCAAGTACCAGAAAGACCGAGGTGAGAATTATAGCCAGGCGCCTACGACGCTCGGTTTTTGCTTCACCCAGCGCCTCAAGCCTCGACGTGCGCTCGGTTTCTTCTTCTAACGGTTTAAAGAAATCACCCATAATCAGCTCAATACTACGTTATTCCATACTTCAACCGTTGTTGGATGTATGGGTCTTCTCATTTTCACCAGATACTCGAGAGAACGCACATAGGCCGCCCGGAACACCTCGTCCAGATCATCTAAGGCCATCTTCCTTAAGGGGTCGAGGCCCTCAAACGACCTACCCGGCTCGATCATATCCGCAACGTAAATTATCTTGTCGAGTTTACTCATCACGGATGATCCGGTCGTGTGTTTTCGTATCGATTCGATGATCTCAACATCATTGATGCCGAGCTCCAGCTCGACCAGACACGCACCTATCTTGGCATGCAGCAGATGGGGCACAACGGTATCGATCGGCCCCAGCTCTATCCCGCACTGCTTTGACACCTCAAATAACTGCTCGTTACTCATCGACTTGGCGTAGTCGTGCAACAGGCCCGCCAGGTAGGCCTTCTCAACATCCACACCGAAGGCCCTCGCCATATCCCGAGCGGCCTCGGCGGTGCGCAGGCTATGCTCGTAATGCTGCGGCTCGAGTTTTTCTCTTAGCTTGTCTTTGATTTCTTCTATGCTATAGCTCATAGTAGTCGGCCGCCATCCCATAGTAAAGACTTAAGATCAATCCTTCCAAAAGCCGCATTTCTGTATGTAATTGGCGACCCCCTCCGGTACCAGGTAACTTATCGGACGATTTTCATGGACTCTCATTCGTATATCGGTCGAGGATATCGCAAGCGCCGGTATTTCCATGATGGATACCCTGGGCTTGTTTTTCTCCTGGCCCTCGGGCAGAACGTGAAGTTTTTTGAATTTCTCCAGGCTGTAGCCCGGTCTGGTTGCGGCGATAAACTCGGTAAGCTCAACAAGATTTGCGGCATCTTTCCAGGTCAAGATCTCCCAAACCGCATCGGCCCCCGTAATGAAAAAGATGTCGATATCCGGGCCGTATACCTCATGCAGCTCACGCAACGTATCAATCGTGTAGGATGGGCCCGTCCGCTCGATTTCAAGCCGGGAAACGACGAAGTTGGGGTTGGACGCAGTTGCAATTACAGTAAGCAGGTACCGCTCCTCAGGAGGTAATATTTCTCTATCGGTTTTATGCGGCGGTTGCCCCGAGGGCATAAAGATCACTTTATCCAGCTTAAACTGGAACAGCGCTTCCTCGGCCGTCACCAGGTGCCCGTAGTGAATGGGGTTAAACGTGCCGCCCATAACCCCAAGACGGCTTCTCTTCTTCTCTTCTTGCGACATGGCTCCCTTTCAAACTATTCCGTGCAGGCTAATCACCCTTGATATCGTTATTATATCATCAGGCGAAACGAAGTGAATAATTTAAGGAAGCAAGTTATCCGGCTGCGCCGTATTTTTCTAATGCAAGCGCCTGGACAAGGTCATGCCTGCTTATAATGCCCGCCACATGATCGTCGCTCATCACGGGTACGCGTTTGAACCTGTTTCTGATAAGAATCGAGGCGACCCTGTGCACCGGATCTTTTTCGTTGACCATGATAACGTTTCTCGACATTATCTCGGATACATATTCGCCCGGCTTGGAAAGGATATCATCCTCCGAGACTATGCCGACCAGCTTGCCGTCGGATAGCACGGGGACACCGCTTACGTCATACTTGGCAAGTACCTTGACCAGGTCTTCTCTTGACATATCCGGGCTAGCGGTAATCACATCGGTAGTCATAACATCCTTCGCGATAATCGCTCTCTTAAAGCCGTAGAGCACCGTTTTGTAAGCTTCCTCGTAGCCTTCGACCATCCTCTCAACCGAGAAGTTTTCGGCCACATGCCGGCGACACGCCTCGGGGCTTATCTCGGAGATATGACCGACTGCTTTTATAAGGTCATCAATGGAATCTCCGATAAAACCGGTCACACCGTTTTCGATAACTTCGCTTGCGGCACCCCTCTTCAGCGCCAGAACCGGGGTTCCCGTAGCCATAGATTCGATCATAACCAGGCCGAACGGCTCCTCCCACTGGCTGGTGAAAAGCGTGGCGGCCGCGCTTTTATAAAGGTTGAATTTCTCTTCTACCGTTATGTCTCCGAGAATCTTAACCTCCGCCTGTATAAGCAGGGGTTTTACTATTTTTCTGAAATATTCTTTCTCGTGGGCTTCGGTCATCTTTATCGCCATGACCAGCTTGCGTTTCGTGGCAATGGCCACCCTAAGCGCTATATCCAGGCCTTTTTCCCAGCTGGCCCTGCCGATAAAGAACAAATATTCTTGCTTTTTGTCCGAGAACGGCACATTTTTAAGGTCGATCCCGTTGTAGACCGTGTGCACGAAGTTTATCCCCTCTTCGCCAAAAAGGCGTCGCTGTGTGTTGCTGATGGCGACAAAGTAGTTTTGCTGGGCGAACGAACTCATTCTGCGGGCCAGCTCTGCGCCCCACTCGGCCGGACCGTGCAGGGTATATATCGCCTTCACAGGAAGCCACGTGTTATGATGCATGGTGTGGTCGTGGATAATATCCGCTTTCTCCATAAACGAGCGGACATACGAGTACTCTGAGAACGCATTCTGCAGAGGGGCCCCGTAGCCGGGCCAGTCCTGTCCTAAATGCTTAGGGGATATCGGTACGAGCTGGGCTTTTGTCCGCGAGTCTCCCGAAGCAAAAAGAAGAACCTCATGCCCTCTCTCCACTAATCCGTCCGCAAGCTGGCTTATAACAAGCTCGGCGCCCCCGTAAGCTACGGGCGGCACGGGTAACCAGGGTCCGGCGATCATAGCAATCTTCATAGTCTGCCTCCTAAATATCCATGCTTACTTAATAGGTTGAGGCTTATAGACAACAAAACACCAATCCTCCTGCGTGGCCGGCCTCGACAACCTAACTTTTGCTCTTAGCTACGAGCTAATTTATACCCCGTCCTTGCGCTGCAAAAACCGCCTGTTTATAGCGGTGTGATTTGAGGTATCCACATCTTAATGGCTGAGATTAACAAGTCGGTTGTATTGCAACGAATAATCGAAGATATTAAAAAGTGCGAGCAGTGTCGGACGCTCACGGGTGTCGGAGACAGGCCGGTATTCCCCCGCGGAAATCCGAATGCCCGCTGCATGCTGGTCGGCGAAGGCCCGGGCGAAAAAGAAGAACAGATGCAGAAGCCCTTTGTAGGCACCGCCGGTAGGCTCCTTGAGCATACCCTGACAAACCTGGGGTTTGATGTAAATCGCGACTTTTACATAACCAATGTCGTGAAGCACCGGTCCTATAAGCCGCTCCCCTCGGGGAAGAAGGAAAACAAGCCGCCGACGGTAAAGCAAATCAACATCGAGCGCGAGTTCCTCGACCGCGAGACCGCGCTGGTCAAGCCAAAGCTGATCGTAACCCTCGGGGCCAAGGCCGGCCAGTGGTTTTTAGGAAAGGATTTTAAGCTTACCGAAAACCACGGGAAGTTTTATAATTGGCATGGGATAGAAATCCTTCCGACCTTCCACCCAGCGGCTGTTCTCAGATCGTACGCGGCCGGAGACGAAGGCGAGAGACAGCATGAGTTTGAACACGACCTGCGAAAGATACGGGATATTATAACCACACTTGAAAGACCCATGGCAGGGTAGAGCCCCGGTTATGCCGGGGCTTGATTGCACTCAGCGTATGGCTCATTATGGGTAAGGATACACGATGGATAAAAACCATAATGAGCTTGGGAACGATAGATTAACAGAGACTGAAGTGCTGGAGACCGAAGCGGCTTCGCCCGAAGCCGCTCTTATAGAAAAAGGTACCAGGCGCTGGAGCCTTTTCTCTTCCCTCAGGTATGCGGAGTACCGTTATTTGTGGTCCGGGGCGCTCCTCTCAAATATCGGCACATGGATTCAATCTGTCGCCCTCGGCTTGTTCGTCTTTCAGCTCACGCACTCCGAATTCACCCTGGGATTAGTTAACTTCTCATCGAGCATCCCGACACTTTTCCTGGCGCTTGTCGGCGGGATCGTTGCGGACCGTTATCAAAGAAGGTCGCTCATTATCGTAACCCAGGTCGTACAGATGCTTCTCGCCCTGACCCTGGGCATACTTATATCGCTGCATACGGCAAATGTTGCCAACATAATTATCATCTCCCTGGTCACCGGGATAGCCTCAAGCTTCGGTTTTCCGGCATGGCTGTCGCTCATCCCCGAACTGGTCCCAAAGAAAGACCTGCTCAATGCGGTGGCCCTTAACTCGGCGCAGTTTAACGTCGCCAGGTTGATAGGCCCGGCAATTGCAGGATTTATCATAAGCTTGCTTGGCGTGGCGGCCTCGTTTTATATTAATTCGCTGAGCTTTCTAGCGGTCATAATCGCGCTCTTGCTGATTAAACCGCCCCCTATAAAAATCCGTAAAAGCGAAGTGAGCGTATGGAAAAACTTCACTGAAGGTATCAACTATGCAAAAGAACATACCTCGGCGGCTGTTTTACTTATCTGCGTGGGTACGCTGACTACCTTCGGGATGTCGCACACAACGCTCATGCCGGTGTATGCCATCGATATCCTTAAAACCGGCGCTCGGGGACTGGGATACTTATTTGCCGCAACCGGCCTTGGGGCGGTTACCGGTGCGCTTATTGTAGCCGGCCTCACCCATATCATCCCGCGAAGGAACCTCATTAAGCTCGGGATATTCAGCTACAGCATCCTGCTTCTAGTCTTCGCGTTCTCGAAAGTGTTTATCATCTCGTTGCTTGCACAAGTCGGTATAGGGATCGCGTTTCTGACGACCACATCTTCAATTAATACATCACTGCAGCTGATGGCGCCAACGCAGATCAGGGGCCGCGTGATGAGCCTCTTTGTCTGGGCGTTTATGGGGCTCTTCCCCATCGGGAGCCTCATCGTCGGCTCGTTGGCCAGGCTTATCGGTAGCCCGCCTACGCTCGCCATCGGCGCCGCCGTCCTTCTTATAACTTCCGCCATCCTTTACTTCCGCCCTCAATTGCTTGAAAACGTGGGATAGGTCGGCATGCCGAGGGACAGATATCGTTAAGGCAGCAGATATCGCACTTGGGCTTCTTGGCGTCGCAGACCGCCCTGCCGTGCTCGATCAACAGATATGTAAGCTTGAACCACTCGTCTTTGGGAACGCTATTCATGAGATCACGCTCTATTTTCTCAGGGTCGGTGTTCGTGCTTAAACCCAGGCGGTTAGAGAGACGCTTAACATGCGTATCGACCGCGATTCCCTCAACGATATTAAACGCGTTGCCAAGCACGATATTCGCCGTTTTTCTCGCAACGCCCGGAAGCTGGATCAGCTCCTGCATGGTCGAAGGCACCTCCCCGCCAAAGCGCTCGATGAGCATGGCGGCGGCCCCTTTTATGTTTTTCGCCTTGTTCCGGTAAAACCCCGCCGGGCGGATATCCTGCTCTAACTCCTCCAGCGGCGCGTTCGCATAATCGTGAACATCCTTGTATTTTTTAAATAAAGTCGCCGTGACCTCGTTTACCTTTTTATCCGTGCACTGGGCCGAAAGGATCACCGATACCAGCAGCTCAAGCGTATTCGAGTAATTCAGAACAATCCTGGCGTCAGGATATTCATCCCTGAGCCGCTTGATTAGCTCGTCCACCTATTTCTTCTCCTCAAACGATATCGGGCACACCATCTCGCAGTTCCCGCATCCAATACATAAGTCGCGATTCACTCTTGCGATCAGCATGAATAACTCCCCTTTAGGCTAAGTGTAGCAGATTCAAGAAGCCGTGGTCACTGCAATCCGCCCGGCCGTACCGCTTATCTAACAAAAATGCGCCGCTACGCTTAAAACGCGTGTAAAACACCTGATTCTGGGTATATCAATCTAGACTAATCAACCATAAACGGTTGAAAAAACCAGGCCGTTCGACCTAGCGCATCGTTTCGATGAGGTTTACAAAAACGTCTTCGAGGCTGGGTTGGACGACCTGAATGGTAAAATCACTCAACCCCGTACTCTTAAGGCTTTTCTCTATGGCCAGGGATTCCCTTGCCGCCGACCCCACCTTGGCGTGAATAGTCGCGCCGTAAAAGTACGCCTCATCAACCCCCGGCGTCTGCCCGACCGCCGTTAAGGCCCGCTGTGACGTATCGATACTTATCTCGACGATATCCCCCGCCATATGATCCTTCTTTAACTGATCGGGGGTCCCGAGCGCTATGATGCTGCCCTGGTAGATAAAGCCGATTCTGTGGCAATGCTCGGCCTCATCCATGTAGTGCGTCGTAACAAAAAGCGTGGTCCCCGCTTCGGCCATGTGATAAAGCATGTCCCAGAAATTTCGTCTGGATACCGGGTCGACGCCGCCGGTCGGTTCATCCAAAAACACCATCCGGGGCTCATGGATAATCGCACATCCGAGAGCGAGGCGTTGCTTCCACCCCGTTGACAGGTTTGCCGCGAGTTCGTGCTCCCTGCCTTTCAAATCCGCCATCTCAAGGACAAAATCCTTACGCTCGGCAAGCTTTGAATTCCCCAGGCCGTAGATGCCGCCGTAGAAGTCGAGGTTCTCCATAACCGTAAGGTCGTCGTAAAGGCTGAATTTCTGCGACATGTAACCTATGTGCTGCTTGATCTGCTCCGATTGATTGACAACATCAAAGCCAAGCACGCTCGCCCGGCCCCCGCTCGGCTCGAGGATCCCGCAGAGCATCCTGATCGTCGTCGATTTACCCGACCCGTTCGGCCCAAGAAATCCAAATATTTCCCCGCGCCTCACATCGAACGAAACCCCATCAACCGCCGTAAACTCACCAAACTTCCTGGTAAGCCCATCAACCACTATCGATTTTTCATAACCATTACTTGTTGTGCTCAAAACCATCACCAAATTATCCCTGAACTTATAGTCTCATGTCATTCTAAGCGCCGGCAATCGTCATTCTGAGCAGGTCCTTCGCTATCGCTCAGGATAAACTCCGAATCCAGAGAACACTCACAGACTGCTGTTGCCTGTCATTCTGAACGAAGTG
>NZ_PFNG01000084.1:7981-8235 GCF_002791875.1 Candidatus Aquicultor secundus
ACACTAGTCTACTGTCATTCTGAACGAAGTGAAGAATCTAGCGGGCGCTCACGCACTTCTGTCACTTAAGTGCGTCTAAGCTTTGATATGCCTTTCTAAGAAGCATTTCTCAACCATCTATCTCACTTAGGTTATCTAAGCCTAGACCCTCTCACTTCAAACAAACCAACCGCACCCAAGATTCTTCAGTCGCTTCGCTCCTTCAGAATGACAGCTAATCGCCGTTCACCGTTTGCTAATCGCTCCTTCAGAAT